>JABZHU010000206.1:0-1625 GCA_015258705.1 Atopobium sp.
TTGGTATTAGCTGCCTGGCTGTTTTGCATGACATTGTGATGGCGGCTCATTATGTCGATCGCCTGTATTTCTTACAAGAGGGGTCCATTGTTTCTGAGGGAGCACCTGAGGACATTGTGACCCCTGAGCTGCTTGCTGATGTGTATGGCGTTGAGGGCATGGTCCGCCCATCGACTGCTGGAAACGGCATCAGCATCGATTACGTGTATTAATCGCCTGTTGAGTATCAACAGATGAATGAAAGGATATCCTATGGATCCTCGTGTAAGTTCAAATCTCTTTACGAGAAGGAATTTTCTGAGCATTGCAGCAGGATTTGCCGCAACTGCTGCTGGACTCGGTCTGACTGCATGTAACAATGCAACTTCTAGCCCATCTACCTCGACTACAGAAGAAAAGAAGT
Source organism: Atopobium sp. (assembly GCA_015258705.1). Lineage (GTDB taxonomy): Bacteria > Actinomycetota > Coriobacteriia > Coriobacteriales > Atopobiaceae > Lancefieldella. The sequence goes on from JABZHU010000206.1 coordinate 404, forward strand.
CAGCCAATACGAGCTATCCCGTATCGTTCAAGCTCTATGACGGTGACGGCAATGAGTTTGAGGCAAAGTTTGATAAGGCTCCTGAGAGCGTTGTTACGCTGACAGATTCTGCAGCCGAGATTCTGCTGCGTCTGGGTCTTGGCTCCAAGATTATTGGCACTATCAAGCCTGACGCGCCAATGCCTTCAGATATTGCTGATGAGTATGCAAAAATCAAGCAGCTGGGCGATAAGAAGAGCCTTTCTCGCGAGGTTGTTGTTGCCGCTAATCCAAACCTTATTGTGGGCCGCTCACGCCTCTTTACTTCAAAGGATCAGACTTCTCCAAAGGACTACGCTGACCTAGGCATTTCTGTCTATACACAGCTGGCATCTTCTGAGCAGGGCGATCCAACGCTTGCTGGAATTATCTCTGATATTAAGAATCTTGGATCTATTTTTGATGTTCAGAGCAATGCCGACACCTATACCGCCGACCTTCAGAAGCGCCTTGATGCCATTAACGAGCGCGTTAAAGCACACGAGAAAGATGCAAAGAAGACCGTGCTGGTTATGACCAACCTCAAGGACGGCACGTTTGGTCTCTTTGGCGGTAGCGAGAAGAGCCTTGAGTTTACTATCATCGACCAGCTTGGAGCTACTCCTGCGACAACTCAGTCTGCAAATGGCCTGACGTATGAGAATCTGATTAAGTTTAATCCTGACGTCATTATTTACGTCACCGCAGAGCGCAACAAGGCAACTGACGCCGTAGCTAAAGACACCCTTCTGGGCGAGAGTTCCCTGCAGAACGTCCCAGCTATTGCCAACAAGAGCATCGTTGAGATTCCATACTCAGAGTACATCGACTACTCACCACGCGCATTTGATTCTGCCGAGAAGATTCTTGAGGCTTTGTATCCTCAAAAATAGACGTATTTAAAGATACGGCACCGCAGAGACCAAGCAGGAATTTCATTTCCTGCTTGGTCTTTTTTGAGGCTTTAGCCTGTTGAGCGCGTGTAACTCGCGAAACACAAAACCACCCGCTATGCGGGTGGAGAATATTCTTTAGCTTTGCAAATTAAAATCCTTCCTCCTTAAATGCGGAAGGTCGCCCTATCCCGAAGAACTCGCGCAGCCGCGTCGCACCACCCTTGTCGAGACCGTATTGGGCGGTGACCTTTCCGCCCTTCATCTCGGTAACCCTGTCGCAGGCGGCCAGCGCCAGCTCGAAGTCGTGC
>JABZHU010000207.1:0-1608 GCA_015258705.1 Atopobium sp.
TATATGGCCGGTTCCCTGCGTGCGATCAATAACCAAAAGCTGTACAGACTGAAGTGTTGACTCCCCTGCCTTGAGCGAATTTGTACTGATAACGGCATAGGTAATAAAATCATCATCAGATTGCGTAGTGCCATCCGGATTGCCTGAAACACTTTGGCTCTTTACAGCCTTGTTAAGCCCATGGTCTCCCAGGTGAGACTCAAGCTGCGCGCGATCCCAAAGAGTTACAACAACAATGCCTACAAGTACGGCAACAATGGTAATTACGGCAAGGCCAATCACGTTGGTATAAGGACTCTCGCGCGGAACATCGCTGCGCTCAAATCTTTCTCTTTTCCTAAACATACTGGCTCCCTGCCTCACTGTTCATCAGTTCTGCAAGAGCTCCTAAAAAAGACGCTCTCTTCTATGATGCTATTTCTTTGCAAGGGAAACCACCGCACACAATACAAGTGGTAGAAAAGACTTCGTAAACGGCGCGAGAAGACCGATGAAGCTGGATTGGCACACAGAAACTACGATGCAATCAAGGCATCGAAAGCACTACCAGGGTTGCAAAACGCCCTCTGGATAGCGAACACACACAAACGTGAGGCCCTGAGCAGGCGCACAACTACCAGCGGCAATTCTATTCTGGGCGGCTAGAACCTCGTCGATCCACTCAACAGGCCTGTGACCTCGGCCAATCTCAACCAGCGTGCCCACAATCGTGCGCACCATGTTATGCAAAAAGGCGTTGCCCGTAATATCAACTGCAATGAGCTTCTCGCCAGCCTCTTCAATTTCTTCAACAGTAAGACGCTCCACAAAACGATGCGTTGGCTTGCCCTCGGCAGAAATTGCCTTGCAGAAGCTCTTGAAGTCGTGCTCTCCCACCAGCGCCTGCGCCGCCTTGTCCATAAGCTCTGCGTCCAAGTGACCGTTGTACCACCACACGTGGTCCCAGCCCAGCACGGGACGAGCGCTACCTGCACAAATACGATAGCGATACAAACGCGCCTGGGCGTCAAAGCGTGCCGAGAAACCCTGTGGAGCACGGAAGAGTTGTCGGATAGAGATGTCATCGTCGGTCAGAGCGGTGAGCGAGCGGACGAGTTTCTCGCCAGACAGCGCCAGCTCAGCGCCGTAAACAGGAAGGCTCACGTACTGAGCCTGGGCGTGAACGCCGGCATCGGTTCTGCCCGCGCAGGTGAGCTCAACCTCTCTGCGCAAAACGGTCTGAAGCGCGCGACGAAGGTCTCCTGCCACGGTGCGCTGGGTTGGCTGCTCGGCAAAGCCGCAGAAGGCAGCGCCGCGATAACCCAGCTGGATAACAAGCGTAGCTTCAGGCTCAGAAGAAGCTTTAGCGAGAGTCTCAGAAGCTGAAGGCTCAGTCGAAGCCTCCTCGCATGCATCAAAACTGTAATTTGATGCAATTTTTTGTGATGTTTCTGAGTTCATGAAGCTCCTTGAAATGACTTTGCCCACTAGAGTGATTGTATCGTAGGCTCAAAGTTGACGCACTCATTGCAGCTGCTGGACACAAGACCGCTACAGCAATGCAAGGCAGTACCTGCAATGCAAGATCACTACAGCGTTGTAAGACCAAGGCACAGTGCAACCCACAGC
>JABZHU010000208.1:0-1590 GCA_015258705.1 Atopobium sp.
ACGACATTAACTATCCGGACATCTCGCTGTTGCCAGATCTTGCGCGCTTCCTTGGCGTGTCCGTTGACGAGCTTTTAAGTGGCGCAAGCGCTTCCACTCAGGAGACTGAAGTTGCTCAGGAGAGCGCTGTTGAGAAGAGTACTGCTGAGGTTGTTTCCGTTGCAGCTGGCGAGCCCGTAGAGATTGTAGAAGAGTCTACCGAGCAGGACAACCAGGGCATCGCTGTTCAGTCTTCAGGTTTCAACTTTGGTAAGCTTTTTGGTAAAAGCATGGTCAAAGTCGAGAAGAACGACGAGGCTGACGACAACAAGAAGAAGGGCGTTCGCCTGGGTAACGGCTCTGCAAAGCACGGTTTGCACGTGTATGTAGTCTCCGACGACGGCGATGTTGTAGATATGTGCGTACCTCTTGGCCTGGCAAAATTTGTTTTGAATTCGGGAATTCAAGTCAGCGGAAGCTATCTTAATCAGGAGACTCAGGAGCAGCTTTCTAATATCAATCTTGATGCGCTTATGGACGCTGCAAAGACTGGCGAGAGTGGCACACTTGTGGATATTACGTCCGCAGACGGCGACGTTGTAAAGATCTGGTTTGACTAAGCGCTAACCATTACATAGACTGATAAAAAACGAGATACGCCCGGGCAGTTGCTTGTCGGGAAACGGTCTCGTTTTTTTGTTTGTCGTGATTTGTTTAAGTTTACTATCTCGTGTCACTTCTCATTTGATGTAAAATAATGCCATTAAATTGCGTACTGGATAGTACGGGCTCAAGAGAGCCAATTATCTTTTTTGGCATCTTCATATTGCATGGAGATGCCATTTTTTAAAGGAGAATGTAATGGAGCAAATTGCTCTGTTGTTTGAATCTTCTACAGAGAACCCTAATGTTGTTGATTCTGTTTGGTATAACGAATGGTTAGCGGCTAAAGAGTTGCCACAGTTTGATGTTCATCTTTTTAATTACGAGGCATACCTTAATGGAGAAGAGCTAATTTGTGATAAAGCTCCAAGGCATGACATGCCAACGTTTCTTCGCTGTCATACAACGTCTGGAGAAAATTACAAACGCTTAGAGCATGATTTTTTGTCTTTGGGGTATAGGTTTTTGACTGATTCTTGGCGCTTAACTGGTCCTGGGGAATGGGGGTTAGGAATTTATTCAGCACGGGATTACGAAATTGAGAAGATCAATGTCGGCGCATGTTTTGGTTCAAGTGGTCATGGCTCCTATCCTCCTACCGTCTATGTTGTAAGAGACGCTGACGGTCCTCTTAGTGATTTGAATGAAAGCCTAGCTATAGGATATTTTTCAGGAGATGAGGGAGAAGAACTTGCTAAAAAATTTGAGAAAGCAAAAGGTACCCACTTTACTGGTAGGGCTTTTTTCGAAAAATATGTAACACAACTTACATGCAATGATATTCCTGTGACTTGGAGAGTTTTTTATTTTGAGGGTAAAGCATTTTTTAAAAGTCCACTAGAGCCTGAAGCCTTAACAATTTGTCCTAATTTACCCAAACCACCTAAAAAGTTTATTAGAGAATTTCAAGACATATCTTTCAACTTATTTTATGCTTGCGATTTCATC
>JABZHU010000209.1:0-1580 GCA_015258705.1 Atopobium sp.
TCACACGAGTGTCTTGAACTTTTGGAGAGCGCTTTGCCCTTCTCAGAGCATCGCGCAAAATCCATTCTACCTGAGCGTTAGTTGAACGCATGTCGTCTTGCGCCCAGCGTTCAACCGCCTCCCAGACTTCTGGAGCTACACGAAGTGGATATTGTTTGCGAGGTGCCATGGGTTTCTCGCCATGCTTTACTGCTGCAAGGAACCGGTGTTAAGCACAGGCTGAGCCTCGGACTCGCCGCAGAGAACAACCATGAGGTTGGAAGCCATGACGGCCTTGCGATCCTCGTCGAACTCAACAACGCCATTCTCGGAGAGCTGAGTGAGGGCCATGTCAACCATGGAAACGGCGCCCTCGACGATCTTTTTACGTGCAGCGATGATTGCCTCTGCCTGCTGGCGGCGGAGCATTGCCTGCGCAATCTCGGGAGCGTAGGAGAGATGCGTGAGACGAGCGTCGTCGACGGTGATACCAGCGACGGAAAGGTTGCGGCTCAGCTCAGACTGAAGTGCCTCGGAGACTTCCTCGATGTTGGAGCGCAGAGTAATTGCGGTGTTGGACTCGGACTCGTCCTCCATGTGGTCGTAGCTGTAGATGCTCGCGACGTGCCTGAGCGCGGTCTCTGCCTGCATAGTAACGTAGCTGTCGTAGTCGTCGACGTCAAAGAGGGCCTTTGCGGTATCGCTGACGCGCCAAACAACAACCTCGGCGATCTCGATTGGGTTACCCATGCGGTCGTTGACCTTGAGGACTTCGCCGTTCAGCGTGCGAGCACGGGTGGAAATGATGGAGGTGTGCACGTTTACACTGGGAGTAACGCCTGCAGCGAGAGAAGAGAGGTCACCCAGGTTTGTAGAAAGAGTCTTGGCGTAGTAAGGATTTGCCCAACGAAGGCCCTCGTCCTTAACGGTGCCAATATACTTACCAAACAGCACGCAAACCTTCGCCTGACCAGGCTGAAGACTGAATAGTCCGCTCGAAACAAACAAACCTGCAAAGAAGAATACCAGCGCACCAATGATGCTTGGGAACGATGGGTCCAGGCGAGGATTTCTGTCTGCAGCGATAGCGCTGAGTACAAAATTAGCCAAAAACAGGGCTGCAACTGCAAAAAGAGCAATGGTAATCAGCAGGAACAGCCAACCACTCTTGGACTTAATGATTTTCTCGGTGCTCATAAGATCTCCTTTGTGACAATGAGCTTTATATTGGCATCATTGTGATATCACTTTGATTACAAGTCAATAGAAATTTTTATTTAAATGTTGTTTAAAAATCGCAGGTAAGACGGTGGTTTTGTTGACCTCGGCGCGCGACATGAGGTGAGCGCTTGGTCGCGCAAGGTGCGTGTGGCGCGTGGCGAGAAGAACGCTAGATGCGGCGCATGGCGAGAAGGTCGCTGCACGCAACGAGAAGGTCGTCTCTTCGAGAAAAGTAACCGACCTGTAAGGCTTGGACTAAGCGCGCCTGATTTCTGCAAAGAATCTGTAACTTTTGCCTAAAAACGTCAAAGAATCTGTGGATTTGCAGTTACGTCTCAAAAAGTGGTGTAAGGCTATTTCCTTACTACCTTCTAGCCTAC
>JABZHU010000066.1:0-6828 GCA_015258705.1 Atopobium sp.
ATAACATTCTGGGCGGTCTTACCTGGTCCACGAGGATGTTGTAGATACCAAAGTTGCGCCAGTGCATACCGCCCATACCCGCAATAAAAGGCACAAACGTGCGGATAAAGGGGAAGAAGCGCCCTAAGAAAATTGCCAGATGACCATGCTTGTCCAAAAACTTCTGAGTCTTCTCAAGATGCTCTGGGGTAAGTGCTTTGACTTTTCCAGAAGCAATAATTTTTTGACCAAAGAAATGGCCAATCATAAAGTTCATCTGATCGCCGAGAATTGCGGCAGCCCACGTAATAACAAGCAGCGAAACAATATTAAAACCGCCATTGTGGGCAAAAAATCCTGCTGCAAAAAGCAGAGAATCACCTGGTAAAAATGGGAAAAAGACTACGCCAGTCTCAATAAAAACAATCAGAAAAACAAAGCCGTACGCAGCAAGAGGGCCTGTGGCAATCATTGAAGCAATAAATGCACGAGGATCTCTAAGCAGCTCAATGATGTAGTTTACAAAACCCATCGAAGTCCAATCGTCGTGACAAATGTCGCGGCAAACACACTATACGCCTAAGAAAAGCGCATTGAGTGGGAACGGATGCCCGCGAGTGACCCCTTATGGCTGCTGTCTCCCGACCCTGACCAGGTTCGAGGTGTCACGTCATCCGCACCCGCTCAATGCGCTGTAGATACTCTACCCTATTAGAGAAATCTTTGCACAGATCGTATCGCTTCTATGCATTTTTTGACGAATTTTTTTCAATTGCTTTGATGATCTTCTCGACGTTCTTTTTTCCTCTTGAGATACCTACATGCAAAATTCCAGCTATAGGAACAGATATGACGAGAAGAACAATGCCGCCCACAAGCACAGCCGTTGCCATAGAACTTGTAGAAAGACTTCCGTACACGCTGAGATATATAAGCCATGCTCCAATTGCGATGCCAGAATAAGCGGCTCTTCTATAAACGCTTAGTGTTCCAAGGGCTTTTGTCTGCATACGAGCCTCGACAACCAAAGGGTTATCCTCGTGTGAATGAGAAGCTGCTCCTACATAGTTTTTCTTGCTCATAAAAACTCTCAATCAAAAGTGGCATCGCCGTATGACGATGCCACTTTATTACGTTTGTCTTTTCTGCGCCAGACAGGATTTTGCGCAAAAAATTAGTAAGACAGACCTGGGTTGAAGACGCCAATAACAACGCCAACAAGTGCTACAACAACAAGAATAAGCATAACAACCGTTGGGCTGAGCTTCTTCTTAGTCATCAACCACCAGCAAAGGTATACAAACAGAAGGTTCAATACCTTAGGGAAGATGCCATTAAGTGTTGTCTGAATGTCAACACCAGCAATATTCAGAGAAGTGGTGACGTTAATCCATGTAGCAGCAACAGAGCCAATGACCATAGTACCAATCATAACAATGGAGCTACGGAGAGCCTCGGACTCAGGACCAACAAGTGCCTCAACAGCAGAAGAACCCAGGCTATAGCCCTGGTCGTAAGCAAACTTCATGCCGAAGTACATAATGAGGTTCCAGACCACAACATAGAACAGTGGGCCAAGAACGGAGCCGCCCTTAGAAAGGCCAAGTGCAATTCCAAGAAGAATTGGAATAAAAGTACCAACGATAATGGAGTCACCAAGACCAGCAAGAGGGCCCATAAGACCAGCGCGAAGACCATTGATGGTCTCGTCGTCGATTGCCTCACCGTTTGCGCGAGCCTCTTCAAGAGAAGCGGTCAAGCCAACAACCATAGAACCAATCTGTGGCTCGGTATTAAAGAAGGTTGTATAGGTAGAAAGTGCCTCAACCTTTTGGTCATCAGTATCGTAAAGCTCGTCAACGATTGGAAGCATGGATGCAAGGTAACCAAATGTCTGCATGTGCTCCTGAGAGAAGCAGGTAAGATTGCCGTAAATCCAGCTCAAGAAAGACTTATTGCGTGCTTTCTGAGAAATGGTTTTCTTTTCAGCCATGATTAAATATCCTCCTCTTCTTCATCGTCTGCGCTTACATTGCCTGATGTTGCAGCAGCCAAACGAACATTCTTTGCCTGCTGAAGCTGATAGTTAAGAACAGCAAAGAAGACTGCTACGACTGCAGAGACAATGAGGTTCAGGCCAAGTGCGCCAGCAAGGATAAAGCCAAAGGCAAAAGTTACCCAATCAAGAGGCTTAGTAATAACCTGCTTGCACAAAATTGCAACACCAACGGTAGGAAGAAGGGTACCAACGGTGAAGAGGGTCATCATTGGGATACCGTTCATAGGAAGGTATTCCTTCATGATGCCAACCATGCTCTCGCCAGCCATGCAAATGAAGAATGTTGGAATGAACGAGAAAAGAATGTGAGAAACCCAAGGGAATACAAAGTCAACCATTGGAATGGTCTTCTTAATACGACCCCACTCTTTGCTCTCCATTGCACGCCAGCCAATACCCTGCCATACAAGGTTCATGGTAGCGGTGCCGTAGAACAAGACGGTACCAAGAGTACCAACAGCTGCGCCAATAGCAGCTGCCTGAGATGCAGCCTCAACAGAACTTGGATCAAGACCATAAGCCTTGATTGCAAGAATTGCTAGAGGAATACCAATGTAGGAAACTGCACGAACGTCAGCGGAAACAGTTCCGCCAGGTGTTACGAGTGCAATGTAGACCAACTGGATTGCTGCACCAACAATAATGCCAGTCTGGACGTCACCAAGAATGACACCAACGACAAGACCTGCAACAAGTGGACGACCGAGGGTATAGTTACCTACGGTAGTACCAGCCATGCCAGGTAGTGACGCAAGGCATGCAAACAAACCCAAAAGGGCAGCTTGAAACGCATTAATTGCCATAAAAATCGCCTTCCGAATACTACTTTACGTCAAACTTCTCGCGGAATTTAGGCCACTCACCAATTGCCTTTTCTTTAAGAAGAGCAAATTGAACGGTATAACCAGCTTTGGTTATATCCTCAAATGCCTGTCCCTCTTCTTGAGTAAAGGACTGGTTGTTGCCCAGCTTTACCGCACCAGGACGATCATTACCAGGACCGATAATGACCGTGTTAATTCCTGGCTTAAAACCAAAGTCAACAAGAATTTTCTTCATGTCAACTGGGTTTTTAGTAATAAGAAAATAACGAGAATCGCTGTCTAGAACCTTCTGAGCGCTCTCTTTGAAGTGATCAAATGTCCAAACAAATACTTTCTTGTCAGGTGCTGCTGACTTGTAAGCAGACTTGAGGACAGGATTTGATGCAGCCGCATCATTTACTGCAATGATTCCGTCACAAGGAACCTCAAGGGCCCAACGAGTGACTGTCTGACCATGAATCATGCGGTCATCAACACGAACAAATGAAATCATGTTTTCTCCTAACATATTTCTTACGCAAGCAGCTACGCGTACTTGCAGTAATTACTAAAGGTCTTCCTCGTCATCGTCTTCAAGGGCTAAGACGATCTGATTAACGCCATTTTTTCCTTCGTTCAGGATTGATGACACAAGAGCTTCACCACTTAGGCCATCATCGATTGCCATCAAAGCACCAATTGCCATGGGAAGATTGGCACCACTAAAAGCCACGGTATGAGAAAGCAGGCCTTTTTTGGCGAGAAGATCAAGCGCATTAGTAAGTGGAGAACCACCGATGATGTCTCCAAGAACGACAACCTCGTCGTCAGCTGTAAGAGGCTCAAGAATTTTTGACATATTCTCTCTATATTCAGCTGCGCCCACGCCATCTTCCATGCTGTAGCTCAAGATGTTTTCTCTGGGTCCCATCAGCATGTCCATTACGCTATGCAGACCTGGTGCAAACGTTCCATGACTTACGAGCAAAAGGTACTTCATTACTGCTCCATTCCAGACATCACCACTGTGGCTGTACTTCGCCTGTATTAACAGCCGTACTACGCCAATACAAAATTTCCAACCTGTTATGTAAATTGTTATGCATCAAAACTTACATTCCAAGCCAGGTGTCACTTGCCTAGCCGTTATAACACAAAGGTATACATGCGCTATTGGCATTCGCAAATTTTTAATACTCTTGATGTATTATTTTTTTAAATTTTATTTAAATAATTCAATTGATTCAGTTTCTTTTAGATGAACAGGTGTTCTAACAGCATAAAAAATATGTAGAAATTCTAAGCATATATGAACATAAAAGTAGCAATATTGCATATATTAGGTAAAGAAATGTCAGCTCAACACTCCTCGAAATACATTTCTAAAAAATAAAAAAGAAGGCCATACAAGATGACCTTCTTAACATGAGATAAAAAATAATTTTATGTTACGTAACGTGTTATGTTCTGTTTCTGCGATAGAAATCAACAAGGGACTGAGTTGAAGCGTCTTGTTTTGCCAACTCTTCATCGTTATGAATTGCAGGGAAAATCTGCTTTGTAAGCTGCTTACCAAGCTCTACGCCCCACTGATCAAAGGAATCAATGCCCCACACAACACCTTCAACAAAGGTAATGTGCTCGTAGAGTGCAATAAGCGTACCGATAGCACGAGGATTAAGCTCTTTTCCAAAGATAGAAGTAGTTGGCCTATTTCCTTCAAAGACGCGTGCAGAAACCATCCACTCTGGCGTTCCCTCAGCACGGACTTCATCAGCAGTCTTACCAAAAGCAAGCGCTTTAGTCTGCGCAAAGAAATTGGAGAGGAAGAGTTCATGGACGTCTAGGTCTGCATCTTTGGTGGCAAAGGCAGTATTTACAAACGCAATAAAGTCAGCGGGAATGATCTGGGTTCCCTGGTGAATAAGCTGGTAGAAAGCATGCTGACCGTTGGTACCAGCCTCTCCCCAGAAAATCTCACCTGTGTTAGATGTAACCGCAGTGCCATCCCAGCGCGTAGACTTGCCGTTGGACTCCATGGTAAGCTGCTGGAGATACGCAGGGAATCTATGCAGGTACTGGCTGTATGGAAGTACCGCATGAGATGCCGCTCCAAAGAAATTAACGTACCAAACGTTTAAGAGACCCATGAGAGCAACAACATTTTGCCTCAGAGGAGTGGCCTTGAAGTATTCATCAACTGCGTTAAAGCCGCTCAGGAACTCTGCAAAACGCTGTGGACCAAAAACAATAGCCAGCACAAGACCAACTGCAGAATCAACCGAATAACGGCCGCCAACCCAGTTCCAGAAACCAAAGGCATTCTCTGGGTCAATGCCAAAGTCTTCTACCAGATCAAGTGCAGTAGAGACAGCAACAAAATGCTTACGAATAGCCTCTGCTTTCTGAGCGTCTGAGCCATCAATAACGCCCTGCTCAGCAAGCTTTTCCAAAAGCCATGTGCGAGCACAACGGGCATTGGTAAGAGTCTCAAGCGTAGTAAAGGTCTTGGAAACAATAACGAAGAGTGTTGTTTCTGGATCAAGATCCTCGGTTTTCTCGCCAAGGTCAACAGGGTCAATGTTGGAGACAAAGCGAGCAGTAATACCGGCGTCAGCAAAAGGCTTTAGGGCCTCGTAAACCATAACAGGACCAAGGTCAGAGCCACCAATACCAATGCTTACAACAGTCTTGATAGGCTTGCCAGAAACACCCTTCCACTCTCCCGAGCGAACTCGGTCACAGAAGGCATACATCTTGTTCAAAGTCTGGTGAACATCGGCGACAACATCTTGACCATCAACAATAAGCGTGCCTGCTTCAGAGGCAGGACGACGAAGTGCTGTATGGAGAACTGCGCGGTCTTCAGTGGTATTGATATGTGTGCCGGCGTACATAGCGTCTCTACGCTCTTCAAGCTTGACCTCTTTTGCAAGGTCACACAGAAGATCAAGTGTCTCTTGCGTGGCAAGGTTTTTGGAAAGATCAATCAAGAACTGATCAAGCTCAAACGTAAGATTCTGGACACGCTGAGGGTCTTCTGCAAACCAGTTCTTCAGCATAGCTTTTGTATCTTTTAAGCTGGCGTAATGCTCTGCAAGGGCACGCCAAGCTTTAGTCTGTGTTGCGTCAGTAGGCAAAATATGTGGTGCTGTAGGTGATGCCATACCAGTCTCCTTCTTTTGACTATCTCAAGGATAATCTTCGCAACGCTCATGAAACGTCACAATGTCGTTTTTCGTAAAAAATACGACAAATCGTTACTAATAAGGTTCTCCCAAAGGTGGGACTTGTTTAATAGCAGCCCAGCGTAACTGCTTCTGACGAGGGTCCTCGAGCGCTCCGGCAAAGTTATCAAGATTTACCATGCGCATTCCACACACACGAACAAGAACACGGGGTGAGAAGGTCTTCTCGGCGTCAGTTGTAAGCTGACCAAGCTCATCTGCGTATGCCTCACGCACTGATGTAACTGCTGCGTCATTTACCATGAGCACCGTATCTGGACTAAAGGCGCTTATCGCCTGCCTGACAAGCAGGGGATTTATAGGATCTCCTGTTTTTGTGGTGGTAAGCAAGGTGGCCCATGCCTCAGGCGCATAGCCTAAATGCTCTAAAGAAGCTTTAAGTGCAGAAAGTTCAGCCTCTTCAAAGTCTTCCTGGCCTTTTACCAATAAAACCGATGCAAAAGCATTGCCTGCCATACACACCCCCTGAGCAGCAAAATCTCCAAACTCATGCGTTGTTTTTGCCATGTAGGCTTCTTTTCGCATAGATCTTTCGCTTGGCATGCGCACCTCTTTCGTATATGCCAACTATGCACGTAATTCACAATTTGAGCAAGTCTATAAAGTTATGTGTATACACTTTTCTAATTTGGGGATAAGTTTGCTAGTGCTTGAAATTAAATGGCCTAAAGGCCGTATGTAACTGGAGGTTCGTTATGGCACAGCAGCTTACTACTGCAGAGTTCGATTCTGTTCTTGC
>JABZHU010000210.1:0-1568 GCA_015258705.1 Atopobium sp.
ATTCCGAATAGGTCATTTTTCTGTATGCAATTAAGGAGGCGAGAAGTTCTGTGGAGCCTTGCAAAAGAGACGGTTTTCTCGCCAAAAAAGAACGCCTTGCCACGAGGACAAGACGTTCTTGTAACGTTGTGTGAAGCTGCGCGTCTGTGCTGCTACGATTGCGCGTCAGGCTTACTTGCGACGCTTAAGCGCAACTGCGCTGCCCAGTGCTGCCAAAGATCCAAAGAGGACGCTTGCAACAGAAGAAGCATCTCCTGTGTAGGGGAGGCTGGACTTCTTACGAGTCTTAGCAGGTTTCTCTGGAGTTGGAGGAACCTGGGTGTTAGTGACTACAAAGCCCTGAGTTGCGTCGCCCGTAATCTGGCTGGTGTAGCCGGCTACCTCGTCCTCAGAGATGGTGTAGGTAATCTCGGAGCCGTCAGCAGCATAAGCCTCAAGACCCGTGAAGGAATCCTGCCAGTTATTGTTAGAGCTCAAGGTAAGGGTCTTACCAGTGTCAACGCCGTTTGCAAGCAGGTGAACAGTTACTGCTCCACCCTCTGCGCCATTCCAGACTTTCTGTACAGGAATGTCTGCGTGAGCGTTCTTCTTGTTCTCAATAATCTTGATAGTGCCGGACTGATTGTCAACGTTTACGGTGTAGACAGTAGTGTCACGCACATAGCCATCTGGAGCGGTGATCTCTTCGATGGTATAGGAGCCGGTAGTGAGCCTCTCGGAGGTTGCAGTTCCGTCGGCGCCTGTAGTAAGAGTCCAAGAATCAGCTGGGTTAGCAACGCTTGTTACCTTAAAAGTTGCGCCTGGAAGCTGGGTAGTTGCGTTGTCAGCGTCAACCTTGATGATGCGGATGCGGCCGACAAGATTGCCGATTGCGGCGCCGGAGTTGCTCGGAGAGTAGTAGGTAAAGCCAATCTCGCTTCTTGGAGCACCGCCAGTGTTGGTAAGCACACCATAGTTATGCAGAGCCATACCTGGGATAAAGGTGGTGCGGTACTGCAGGAGGTAACGCTGACCCTGGGAGAAGTCAACGCCGCTCAGGTTAAGGTGGTAGGAGTGGCCGTCAGCTGCAATAGAAAGTGCACCATTAGGAATGGTGACCTCCTGAAGGTTGCTGAAGTTACCCGTTCCATCAAAGTCTGCACGATAGAGGTGAAAAGAGTTAGCAATGTAGGTTACCGATGCTGGCAGGTCGCCACCGTTTCTATCAGAGAGGGAGTCAGAGAACTCAACGCCAGTCATGTTAGAAGCGGAGTAGTTAAGACGAACATACCAAAGTACCTCGGACTCGGTACCGGTAACAGGACCGCCCCACTTGTTGAGCCACTCTTGGCCAATGGTGTTCTTTGGACGGACGATCATGTTGAGAGGAACAGCGGTGCCGTTAACGCCAAAGTCAATGTGGGTGTTATCGCCAGCGTTGATGGCGTCGCGGTCGTAGAGAGCGGACAGCGAGAAGGTACCCTTAATTTGAGTGTGGGTGTTTGCATAGTCTGTATAAACAACATGCAGAGTTCCACCGAAGATGCTACCTACTGCTGGAGTTGGATAAGCCCACGCTACGGTTGCAC
>JABZHU010000067.1:0-6727 GCA_015258705.1 Atopobium sp.
CCTTCCAGCATGAGCTTGGTGTAGGGGCCTGCCATACGATCGATCATCTGGACCATGTCCCAGAGTTTGTAAGAGGCGTCGGGAACTGACTCACCCGGCTCGGGGTCGAAGGAGCGGACATATTCGTTGACGTCATCCGTTACGAGACTGCGCAGAGCGGCGATTCTTTCGTCGAACGGCCGGCCCTCGTCCTCCATGACTGCGCACTTGCGGTCCATGCGCTCCGAGATGAAGTCCTCCATGACGGCCACGTAGACGTCCTGCTTTGACTTGAAGTAGTAGTAGAACATACCAGGAGCGCCGTTCACGGCATCCAGAATGTCGCGCACCGATGTACTCTCGTAGCCCTTCTCCGCGAAGAGCCTCGCTGCCGCATCCACGAGCTCCTTGCGTCGCTCTGCAGGTTTTTTGCTGTTCTTTCTCAAGCAATGCTCCGATTCCTTGTCCCATACCGATGGGTTTTTGATATACAGAACGAACGTCGGTCTAATATTAACCTTATCTAACTTTGATGTCAACGACAACGCGGTTGAGAGGAGGCCAATCACTGCGATTCGAGTCGTGTTATGCCCGAAGGCGGGCCCATAGACGGGGAGATCGTCTTCGCTCTATGAGGGTGAAGATCGACGACGTAGGGTATGCCTTTGACGCATGATCTCCAATTTCGCCGTGAATCTGAATTCCCGGATTTCATGGCATCGAAAGGGCAGCCGCCCTTTCGATGCGACATCCGGAGACTCGAGTGGCGCATCAGGTTCGATTCGATAGTCGGGGCGTGCGCGGCAGCGGCGCTGTCGCACTGACTGGCTGCTGGTGGCTTCGCTGGGCGAGACGTGATGCTTTCGTGGATGTCGTGCGACGTGCGGTGGCCATGCCCATGAGGTGCCCGGGACGTTTCGCGACATCGTGGTCTGCCCGCTGCGGCGTGTGGAGGCCTCGGCGTTCGCTGTGGCGTTGCGTTTGGTTTCGGATTGAGAGGGTCACTCTGCCACCACGCCGATCGTCTCGCTGGGAGGTCGGCCCATGAGGCCGCCCTTAGCCTTCGAGCTCGGAGCAGAGCAGATTGCAGGCGCATCGCATAAGGAAGACCCGCCAGTGTACATGCTCGGAAGCAGAAGCCAGGCGGGTTTTTTGTTAGTTAATTACTACAACGCATAGAAATATATTTGCTCATGAGTTTGCTGTCATGAAAAATATCTATTATTAAAAGAAATAAAAAAGAGATTTCTAAACAGATAGAAGAATTCTTATGAACTATGTCCAAAAAGTTCCTGTTGCTATTTGTGGTGTTGCTTTAGGTTTTGCAGCACTTGGAAATCTTTTTAAGACTTCTTTCGAGGGGTTTTATCTTGCCTGCGGCATAATCTCCATTGCTCTTTTAGCTCTCTATACCCTCAAATTTATGGTGTCTACAAAAGTTGTGTTACGAGAGCTCTCTAATTCGATTGGACTTTCAGTTGCCGCAACATATCCGATGGCAGTTATGCTGATTTCGGTGTATTTGAAGACTGATATTGGTGATGCAGCACAATTATTTTGGTTTGCAGGAATTGCGTTACACATTCTGTGCATAGCTCTCTTTACTTCTCGATATATTGCAAAATTTAATTGGGAGAATGTGCACGCCAGCTGGTTCATTGTGTATGTGGGCATTGTTGTTGCAAGTGTTACAGCACCAGCGTTTAACTTTGAAGCAAGTGTTGGAACGGTTGCATTTTGGTTTGGATTTATCTGCTTTGTGGTGCTTTTGATAGTTGTAAGCATAAAGTATGTTGAATATGGGCCGGTACCTGATTCTGCTGAGTCGCTCGCCTGTATTTATGCAGCTCCAACAAGCCTTTGTATTGCAGGATATATTCAATCTATTACGCCAAAGTCTGTACCGTTTCTTTTGGTTATGCTGGTAATCGCTTCACTTATTTATGTAATTTCTTTTGTGTGGTGCATCAGGTGCCTTACAAAACCGTTCTTTCCCAGTCATGCCGCGTTCACTTTTCCATTTGTAATTTGTGTCGTTGCGCGTACGCAGACGTCGGCATACTTGGCTGGACTTGGTCAGCCTCTGCAATGGCTTGACGGAATAGCCACTATTGAAACGGTACTTGCAGCAGGTCTTTGCATCGTTGTGCTTGTGCGACTACTTGCGTACGTTCGCGATCAGACTTTGTCTTAAGAGAGGCGAAAGATACGAGCTACTTGAGGTGATGCTTTGTATTTGTTTTGACAAGAGTCATTGCCTAAAGGTGATAAGAATTTCAAGTATTTTATCGTCAGGTTTTTATTATTTTTCGCATTTTGTGTTTGCTATATAAACCATTACTACCGCATCAATCGCAATAATACTGTCCGCAATGATTACTGTTGTGTTTGGTATATTTGGACCAAGTAGTGCCATGAAAAAGAGTACTAACGCACTTATAAGCGTGCCAATACCCGCTACAAAGCAGAGTTTTTTCTCGTCAATTGTTTTCTTTTCATCTTCAGTCATTGTGTTAAATCCAGCAATTAAAACAGAGCCATGACCGGATAAAAGTATGAGAGAGTAAATGCCAAGAAATGCGGTTAAAGACCAAAATATAACTGAATATAACATCATATTCACTCCAATCAGGAACGAATTGCTTGTTAATTGAATTATACGTCTTCGAATTTAATTGGGTAATTGAATAATGCCAGATCATTTCATGTGCGCTGCTTTTGTCAGCAGTGATAAAGACTTTTACTGTCCATTGCAGTACCCACTTAGATTGTCTGTAGGTCTTATCCTTCTTTTCACATGCTTGGAACAGGGTTAGTGAAATGCATTTTCGGGGAGTATTTACCACTAAGTGAGGTAAAAATGGGCGCATATTATATCAACTATTATTTTCATAACATTGAGTATGATGACGGATTCTACGGCGGAGAATTTTCAGCCCTTGATAATCGCGTTTATTGCAAGTTCTTATACGATAGGGAAACAAAGGAATTTATTGATATCTGGGACAATACTCAACCTATTGATGAAATTCTTCCAATTCCAATTTGGTGGCTTGATAATAAGCTTGAAAAGAATGGGAAGCTGCGTAAGCATGAAAGCAAAGTGAGCATTTAACCTTTTAATAGCTTTGTAGGCGGCTTCTATTGCGCCTCATTGCAAGGAATTATTTACGCTTCTGAACTTTCTTCTACCTCAAAAAGAATCCTGAGTGCTTCCTTGTATTTCTCGACGCGTTTTAAGTCCTTCTCAGTAACCTTTTCCAGGCGGGATAGGTTTGAGTTGTGTTGTAGATCGCAAATTTTCACGTGTCGTGCAATGTTATTTTTACTTAGATGGCGAACATAGTCCATGTACTCGACTTTGGGATTGTGGTTCAAGAGAAGCAGGGCTTCAATAACCTCCTCACTCATACCAGCTGCACGAATATCATCTACCGTGTAATCTGTGTCTTCCAGAACATCGTGCAGAAGCGCTACACAGGTCTCGGCTTCTTGACCTTCTCCAAAACGCTCAGCGAGACTGATGGGGTGGAAGATGTAGGGGATTCCTGCTTTGTCAACTTGATCCTTGTGCGCTTCAAAGCAGAGCTTCATCGCAGCTTTAGTCATGGGTGTGTAATACATGAAGCCTCCTAGCATCAATGAGCAGCTTCTATGCTGATAGATTTATTTGATTAGTTTGGTTTTCTCTATTTTACGAGTTTTGCTCTCTAAATCACAAGCTCTCTGAGCATCTGACCATACGCTACTGAATCGCTGGTCATACGCTCGCAGTGGTCATAGCCCTGCCAGATAGTAAGTGTGGCCTCGGGATAGACTTTGGGTAGAATCCGTCTTGCACGTTTCAAGTCAAAGTCCTTCTCGCCATACGTAAAGATGCAGCGGTGTTGTACGTCGGGACTAAGGGCGGGGAGGTCAACATTGCTGCAATCGTGAATGATGTTTTGGATGCTTTGATCACTCATCGCAATAAAGTGTTCTGACATAGGTTTAGCTGCAACTTTGCCATAAAGTTGTTCCATCTTTTGCACGGATAACTCTGGGTCTGCAATGGCTTTGCGGTGCTTGGCAAGAAATACTTTCTTGAGCACAAACTCAAGCGCGGAGGCAAGAAATCCGCCTGTCCAGAAGCTTGTTCCTTCAAAGAAGAGGTGGTCAAAGACTAAATCGGGGAACTTGAGGAGCTCAGATAGAACTACGCCGCCAAGGGAGGCACCAAAGCCAAGGGAGAGATGGGTTATGTTGTGCTTCAGCAGCCAGTCATGAATCTGCGCAGCTTCTTGGGACGCTGAGACATATTCCGTTGCATCTTCTTCCCCGTGAGCGGCAAGATCTGGGACCAGATAGCGCAGGTCATCACCCATATTACTCACAAGAACCGTCTGCATTCCTTCTGCTGACGAGAGCATGGGATGAATCAGCAATACGGTAGGTGTGGTCTCAGCGCAAGCGTCGGGCTCAATGAGGTGCATCTTCACGACAATCCTCCATCCGTTGTTCACCTGCGATTATATCCCTGCTGGGTAAACAGATTTGCAGTTTGTTCACCAAAGCTGACATTTTCCGTGAACGGTAGAGATGGAGCTGCGAGGGATGACTGAGAGGGAGGCTTGAGATTTATTTCTGCTCCCGCATCAAATCAAGAAATGCATCAGGTGCATTGCTGGTTGAATTCCAAATCTTTGGAAAACCCCATGCTGTCAGAAGTCTCATAACTGATGGAAAGTTCTCTGGGTATGCATTATGCCCAGCATTCGATAGAAAGCCATGCTCTAAAACCGCCTCAAATTCCCACGTAAATGGAGGTCTACCATTAGTAGGAATAGACTCATAGGTATTTTCCCAGTTAAGAATTCCGGCATCTAAAAATCCACCTAATAATTCACATGATGGTTTGTAGTTTGATCTACATTCTTCGTAGGACACATCATCTGGCCAATATCCATACCAATCAAGGAGACCAATAGACTGTTCTGGTTTCTCGCCAATTCTATAGAATCCATACCACCCTGCACCACAACAATCATCTCTGCGACTGTGTCGTTCAATTCTCAAACGAATTTTCTGGTTTAGTGTATCGCCAACATGTATCAAGAATGACAGTTGCGAACTAGTAAGTAGCAGTGTCCTTTGTTTTTCTTCTTCGGGGGTTGTATTAAGCCATGGAAGTAGTGACAAGATGGTCTCATGCTCTGCTTCAGATTGCCCCCAACCCTTAAAGTTCATACCATGGTCGCTGCGTGTATACATGCGCTTAATAACATATGGTGAAAAAACTTTTTGGCACCTAAAGTTATGAATCAACTCTCTACTCATTACAATTCTAATGAGCCCTCGTGAACCTCTATGCTTACCTAGTACAGCGATTTTTTCGTATCCATCGCCCCATTGAACTGGAAGACAATAAACCTTTGTTCCAGGAGAAAAATGTCGCGTCCCATGAACAACGGTATGGTCTTCTCCAAAAGGATGTTCATCAATTACGTTACCAACCAGACACCAAATCCATTCTGGGAGTTTATTTGTTTCTACAAAATCCCAGTAATCTCCTTCTGTGCTCGGAGAAGTTTTCTTTTTTCTACGGCCAAAGTCATAGTCTGGTCTGAACATTTTCTTGATATGATCCAATTTGAATAGACATCTATCAAGAAGTGAACTTTCCGCTGCAGTATAGAGAAGTCCAACTCCTTTAGGATCTTCGGTAACGCACTTGGTGATGATTGCATAGATGCATTCTTTGTTTAAAACAAGCTCGTTAATACTAGAAAGTAATTCAGCATCGTCTGTAATATCTATGCCATAACTATCAAGAATTTTTTGATAGTTATAAGCATTTTCTTGTTCGCGTATTTCGGACTTGAATAAACAAGCAAATTCTTCAAGCGCTCCAGGAATTTGATAATGGGGTATGTCAAACGGTATATCAAATAAGCTTACGTTGTTGTCGTTGTAATCGCAGAAATCGTGCAGTTCAACAAAATGTCCAGACCAGGAATTAGTTGTTGCAAGGAACCAGCCAGCTAAATCTGTTAAGTTCTGTACATACATAGACGTCTCCCAAACAGTGAACTCACTTGAGTCAAAACAACAATTACTTAATGCGGTTTACTATCTGCGCATATCAAGTCCGAGCTGTGACTCAACTTTCAGCAAGTTTAATAGGAGGGTTTATTTTTACTGTCCAGTGCAGTACCCACCAAAATTGTTTTATGGTTTTATTTTCTCGCTTTTTAAAAACTTTTTTATTAGAGTTTTATAAGTGTAGGAACATAATGATTCAACAAGAAACAACTCGGTGTTAATTCGATAAGAGAGAAGGGCAATGCATGTCTAAACACCTTGAGGTTCTTTTAGTTTGTGGTTCTGGAGCAAGTAGTGGTTTTATGGCAGTAAACATGAAGAAAGCTGCCGCAGAACACAATCTTGATATTTCCATCACTGCAAGAAGTGAGGCCGAGGTTGAGAGCTATATTGACTCAATCGATGCCTTGATGATTGGTCCCCATCTTAAGTACCTTGCTGATGAGCTTAAAGAAAAATATGCTGATAAACCCGTTCAGGTGATTCTTATGGATCCCGCATATTATTCAACCCTAAATGGCGAGAAAGCTCTCAAGCACCTTATTAAAACAATTCGTGAAGCAAATGCCCAGTAATCTGACGATTAGATTCGTCATAAAAGATTTGTTAGTAACATGCCGCTAAGGAGGCTATGACTATGAATAAGCTCATTGACTGGCTCCAGACG
>JABZHU010000068.1:0-6696 GCA_015258705.1 Atopobium sp.
AAAAGAGCTTTCAAATGCTCATATGACTTGGAAGCTTGGTGCTACTACTCGTGAAGAAGCTCTCAATCAGATGGCTGCCAGAGTGGGAGTTCCTTCACTTAAAAGCTTTGCGACTGTTGTAAATGAGGCGCTTACTTTTGGAACTCCTCTTGCAGAAATATTAGATAGACAGGCTTCAGTTCTTCGAGATGAGCAGCGTTCTTTACTGGAAACGGAAATCGAAAAAATTCCAATTAAAATGCTCATCCCTCTGGGAACGCTAATTGTTCCAGCAATGTTACTTGCAATTTTAGGTCCTTTGCTTGGCCCTGCATTTTCTTCTTAGGAGAAAGGAAAGACGATGATGTATTTATATCAATTTTTTAGGTATCTTCGAGACTTAAAAGAGGATGATTCCGGACAGGGAACTACAGAGTATGCAATTTTAGTTGGCGTACTTGTAGTTATTGCGATTGTCGCAATCATTGCTTTTAAAGGTAAAATTTCTGAGCTTTGGGAAGCAATTACATCGGGAATTAATTCTCTATGAGCAGAAAGAGTACTGCTGCTTATTCTGTGTTTATTATTGTCACTGTATGTTTGCTATTTGCTGCACTTCTCGTATTACCAAGAAAACAGGACCATTCATCAAATACGAGATCAGACTATGTGCAGACTCATGAAAATAGAGACGACAAAAAAGCCAATGAACAGCCGATCTCATATGCAGCAGCAGAAGATTTGTTTAAACAGAATTCCGTGCAAAGAGATAGTAAAGAAACTATTCAAAACGAAGCCCAGAGTATTTTAGAGAGCTATCAGCAAAGAGCTGATTGTGTGCTTGTTTATTCCGGATATTTAGATCTAGCTGGCAATGTATGGAGCTGTTTGGTTAATGGTGGAAATTGGTCGGAGCTTGTGACTATTTCTGATCAGGGAGAGATAAGGAGGGTCTCAACATGTCATATCTCTACTCAAGATGTAAAGAATCTATTAGAGCAATCAAACTAGGTGTTAAGAATACACAAGGACAAGCAACGCTTGAATATGCTCTAGTTTTATTTTCGTGCTTAATTGTCATTACGTCTCTTGGTGTGATATATCACTTTGTGCAAAATGGAGCAGTTGTTCAACTGGCTACTCAAGCTGCTTCACATACTATGCATGACTCTCTTTTAGATTTAGCCAAAGATGTTCTCTCGTTTTAAACAGAATGCTGGTCAAGCGTCAGTAGAAGCTGCGCTGTTATTTCCCGTTATTCTGATGATTATTGCATTGCTTGTAGAACCTGTTTGCATTCTCTATACAAAGACAGTTATGGATGGAGCCTGTGCAGAAGGATTAAGAGTAGCAACAACGTCTTCTGACACTGAGTTAATAGAGTCCTATATCAAACGCAGACTTAAGGCTATACCAGAGATACCTCTATTTCATAAGGGTGGAGATGAGGACTGGAATATCTCTATTGATAAAAAAGAAAACGATGTCTTGATTGAAATTACGGGTCATGTGGCAGCGATGCCGCCAATAGGCTGGTGTTTATTCCTTGCAGGTCAGACGGATAACCAAGGGATTGTCTTGCATTCAAGTTTATCTGCTAGTACGTATCCAGATTGGATTGAGGGTTCTTATGCGGATTGGATTGCCTTTTGGAAAGGATAAACATAAGAGAATAAAGCTTGGACTTTCCATGTTTATAGACGATAAAGGCGGTATTACGTCAATCGCTTTTGCAAGTGCGCTTTTAGTATGTCTAGCGCTTGTATTCGCACTGGTATCGGTCGCTTGGGTTTCATCGAGAGCATACAAAACTCAGTCAATAGCAGATGCGGCTTCTATGGCAGGAGAAAATGTCGTAGCTAAATACACAACTATTGCGCAGGTAATTGATGCAAGCATTTTGAGTCTTGGGTTATCAGGATTGTTATGTGTTGGAGCCGGATTGGTTGCTTCATGTGTTCCAGGTTTAGCTTCAGCGGGTTCTAAATTGTGTGATGCAGGTTTTAAGACACTTGAAGCGCGTAAAAAATTTGCTACTTCAGCTTGTGAAGGCTTAGAGGAAACTGAAAAAATGCTTCCAGTTTTTGCAGCAATGGCGGCGAGCTCTTGTATACAAAAGAACTCTACTGATGCGGGTAACTTCGTGGGATCAGCTCTTTTATTTCCCGCTCAGTCACAATCTGATTTTGGACATTTAAATAGCGACGTTTCGTCAGATGAATTAAAAGAACAGAGCGAGCTATTACAGCAGATAGCAAAAGAAATTGAAGAGTTACAGAGTAGGGCAGAGTCATCTAAACGGAGGGCGTGGGAGGCAGACTGTGGTGGAGGTCCGTATTCTATGCGTGAGAGAGCGGAGCATCTTGCTGGTCTTTCTGGGGATACAAATCCATCTATCCCGTCGCCAACTTCTTGGACGTTCGGTATCGCTTTAAAGCGAGCTAGAGCATATTACAGAGCTCGATATGATCAAGAAATTGTCAATGGAAGCACTGCAGAAGAATTACGTGATTCTGCTATACGAAAAGCGTTTTACAACTTTGCGTTTACGGAACTTTCTAAAGGATTTTATAAAGAAACAGCTGATGGTGAGGTTGAAATGAATTTGCCTCGATTACCACATAATTTAGAAGAGACAAAGAAAACAGACCTGTATCTAAAGCCTATTTGGCCTTGCACCTATGAAAATGGCGAGAAAACCATTCATGCTCATAGGTCTTGTCCAGGAGCAACAGGAGAAAACGCGGGATTTGCATCGCTACAAGATTTAGATTCTGGAGCGG
The DNA here is from genome assembly GCA_015258705.1 of Atopobium sp. Lineage (GTDB taxonomy): Bacteria > Actinomycetota > Coriobacteriia > Coriobacteriales > Atopobiaceae > Lancefieldella. The sequence continues at coordinate 2,763 of JABZHU010000068.1, forward strand.
TTCATGAGTGTCAACAATGTCATTTTACGAGCAGCGATGTGGGAAGAGTGGCTTCTGCTTCGACAAATATTGATAACGGGTTTGAGTATTACTGGAAAATCGTAGTCGAAGAGTCTGAAGTTTATGAATCATCACGTCAGCAAATAAAAGATTTGCGAAAAAAGTTGTCTGAAGCTGCAGATAAATCAACTGGAATATTTCAAAAAGCACTTGATGCCCTAAAGGTTGCTAGGCCCAGATTATGTCCTCCAGGAGCTTGGGGATGTATTTCATTTGTGAGAAGAGGAGGTTCATCTCCAGAATTTCAAGGAAGTTTAGGAACACTTGAGCAGTCAGTTTTTCTCCCAGAAGGATATGCAATATCCGGAGCAACGCTTGCTCCAGACAGCTCTTCTACAAACAACGTTCTTTCAAGCTTTTTTGATCAGGTTGAAAGGAGGGGAGGGTTTATTGGACAGACCATAGATAAGGTAATGAGCTTGTGGGGATCTCTTTTAATCTCATATGGGGATGGTGTAACTTCTTGGTCTTCTAAGCTGTCGGAATTTCTTGATAACGTTGACGGAATAACAGGTGGAAGTGTCGGCTCCAAATTACAGAGTGCTTTGAAACAAATAGTTATTGACGCTGGATTAGAGCCAAGTGATTTAAGACAAATGAAGCCTGTTCTTGTTAATACAGAAAGTGTTTTGAAACAAGCTGGCTTTGAGAAAGAATCAACGATTCGTGAACTAGTTCAGAAAATACCTAATACATCAGATCCAATTGCTTTAGCTCGTTCACTTGGTGCGTTTTCTCTCCAGTATTTGCCTGACAAAATCACAATTGCAAAGCTGACCATTCCTGTCATTGATATTGAGATTCCTTTAGAAATTGATGTTAAGAAAGTTTTTGGTGGCATATGAGAAAAATGAAATTTCTTTGTTGCCAAAAAGGGCAAATGTTTGTTGAGACTGCATTGGTACTTCCGGTTGTATTAGTGGTTGCTCTAATTGCAATCAATTTATTTAAGTTTGCAGATATGTGCTCAAAGTTTGATCGTGTTGCGGCAGATCAAATCATTGCTCATGGAATTTCTTCCAGTCATTCCACGGATGGAGGAACGCTAGAAAACTTAACTCAGAAAATAAAAACTGCTCTTAAATGTGATGACAATTGCGACATTGTCGTCTCCATGGAGGGAGAAAAGGAGGGGATTGGGAATATGGTCTCTGTTTTTCCTAAATATCAAGCAACTCTAAAGTACAGACCTTGGCCACATACTGTGCGTCTCCCCTTAGTGTCATTAGAGTCTCCTCTGTACCTCACCCATACAACTTCAATTGTTGTTAGTCCCTATAAGTCGGGAGTTGTGATTTGAAAATGAATGTACAGGTTTCGATAGAAGAAGTCCCTAATTCAGAGCAAATTTTTGAATTGTTACAAGGAGGCTTCGAAAAGTTCGTCGGTCTTTTGGGTACCGAGATAACAGCTCCTCCAGTCTTACTTCTAAGGTGCTCTTCAGTTCATACTTTTGGAATGACGTATCCGATTGATATCGCATTTGCAGACGATCACGGAGAAATTTTAAAAATTCGGAGACGAGTACATCCTAAACAAATTCATAGCTGCGCGGGTGCTTATTGCACATTTGAAAGACCATCAGTTGATGATTTCCCATGGTTTGAGGTTGGTCAGAAAGTGCTCATTCAAGAAATAAGTACTGAAGAAAGCAACGTTGAAAGAAGGAGTCGCTATGGCTATAGAAAACTACTCCGTAAAAATTTGCCCCAGATGCGGAGAAAAGCTGTTTCAGGACATGAGAATTTGTTACGGGTGCCTTCTAGACTTCAGCGGTCCAAGCTCACTTGTATGCAATCTCGAAGTATCAAGAAATAAAAGAATTGCCAACCTTCCCTTTATAGAAACTGATGAGTATTTGCTTTCTGAGGAAGTAGGAGAGGAGTGGGATAAAGGCCTGCCACCTGCTTTGTTTGAACTGGATAACTCATATTCACCAGCAGATTAAACAGTACGTGGTATCCTTTAAGAAGAGTTGCGAAAGTAACATAAAGGAGTTTCCATGTATAAAGTCTCGCTTCGCTCTTCTAAAAAGAGCCAGTTTGTAAAGATTGCGCTTTGCATAATGCTTTTGGCTGTTGCGTTTTTAATTACGCCTGCAAGAGCATTTGCGCGCGACCTTTCAATAGATACGGTAAATATTGATGCGACGGTTCAAAAAGACGGAACGTTGCATGTCGTAGAAACTCGTACGTTCTATTTCAATGGTAGTTTTCATGGTGTCTATTGGAATCTTCCAGTTGGAAAGAATAAATACAATGGACAGAACGTTGAAGTAAACATTACTTCAGTTAAGGTTCAGGATAGGCAAGGAACTCGTCAGATTTATAGTAAAGACTCTAGTGGAAATAATTCCAGCTCAGATGAGTATTATGTTCCAACTCAATCAAACAACATGTTGAACTTAAAGATTTATTCAGCGCATGATGATGAGTCAGCACATATCACTATCGAGTATGACATTACTAATGTTGTAACAAACTGGTCGGATACCGCGGAGTTGTACTGGAAGTTTGTATCTGATGGCTGGGATTCTGAGTCTCGAAATGTCACTGCTACTATTCATCTTCCTGTCCCATCAGGACAGTCTATAGTTGCCGGAGATACTGTTCGCGCCTGGGGACATGGTCCACTAGATGCAAATGTTGAAATTACCAACAATGCAGTTGTCTACAAAGTTCCTGGTGTAGGAACTGATGAATTTGCGGAAGCTCGTATTACATTCCCAAGCGATTGGGTTTCTGGGCTAGCTCCTATTCAGCAGAATAAACTGAGCAGCATCTTGTCTGAGGAACAAGCGTGGGCGGATGAAGCAAATCACAAGCGTGATGTTGCAAAAACTCAGGTAGCTCTTATTCTTTATGCGCCATTAGTACTTGCAGCTATCACCGTTGTAGCAGCAATCTTGCTGCGTATTCAATACAAAAAGGTAATGGCTCCTCAGTTTAATGACCTTTACTACAGAGATGTTCCATCTAATGATCACCCGGCAGTTCTTTCTATGCTTTACAACGGTGAGCTGATTAAGGGAGACGCTCTGACAGCAACCCTTATGCACCTTTCGGATTCAAAGTACATTAGCTTGAATAAGACGGTTAGTACAAACTTCCTTGGTATGGAGAAGTCTGATTATTGTCTTACAAAGGTTCAAGACCTTTCAGAAAGCCAGCAGCCTTTCTACCCTGGCAGTTCACTGTCAAATAAGATTGATATCATGGCAATGAAGCTAATCTTTGATAAGGCTGGAGAATCTGGAGCGGTAAATACTACTGTTACCATGAAACAAATTGGTAAGTATGCTTCATCACATCCAGAAGATTTTAATAAGGCATATGAGTCTTGGGAGAGCCCCATCAAGCTTAGCTATGCTGCTAAGTATGGAACAAATAAGATTCCATTCCACGGTAAGGGAATTCTTGGTGCTCTGATTGCTGTCGATGTTCTTGTTGCCGCTGCTGCATTCATGATGGGTGTTATGGCTGATGTTTCATTTGCCAATCTACTACTACATCTGTTTATTCTTGTCATTGCCGGTCTGGTTGCACTTGTAAACATTGGCTCTTTCGATTTAATGAACAGAGAAGGTGTTGAGACGCTCGCTAAGACTCGTGCGCTAAGAAAGTGGCTTACTGAGTTCACTAACCTGCACGAAGCAATTCCAACCGATGTCATTCTCTGGAATAGGCTTCTGGTTATGGCAGTTGCACTTGGTGTTGCGGATAAGGTTATCGAGCAGCTGAAAGTTGCAATGCCAGAGATGCTCAAAGATCCTCAGTTTATGCCTGTTTATAGCTGGTATTACTATGGAAATGGCATGCGAACCAATGCAATTGAGAGCGTAACCAAGAGTGTTACAGCTGCTCATTCTGTCTCC
>JABZHU010000069.1:0-6627 GCA_015258705.1 Atopobium sp.
GGTTTTTGTCTCGCAGCTTTCATCTCAGCCTATGGTAATTACGCCAATGATTCTTCAGCTTATCTTCCTGGGAATTATTCTTGTCCAGATGAATAAAGCTGTGTCTACGTATTCACCTTCAAAAAAGTCAAAAGCTAGAAATTAGTGTCATTGTTTGTTATTATTGCTAGTCGTTCGGGCGATTGGCTCAGGGGTAGAGCACTTCCTTCACACGGAAGGGGTCGCTGGTTCAAATCCAGCATCGCCCACCATAAAAATTTAAAGGCCTAGGTAACTGGGCCTTTTTTGTTAGTACTTAGTTACAGTAATGACTAATATTTATTGCCAAGCACACATATTAGAGCTTCCCTTATATACTTGAGCTCTAGGAAAGGGGAGATGTATGACAGATTCAACTAACAATTCCAGCACTCTTAATCCAGTCGAGCAGTTTGATATGTATGTTGCTCACGTTGGCATTAACGCAAGCAATGCGGACGAGGCAGAAAAGATTGCCAACCTGTTTACCGCTCTTATGGGACTTCCAACTATTGAGCAGCCACCCTCATTTTTTGCAGGGACCCTGGTAGAGGTCATGAAACAAAATGGCCGAGGCACAAAGGGTCATATTGGCTTCCATGTTAACAATATTCCTGCTGCCGAGAAGTACTTTGCAGGTCGTGGCTTTGAAATCGATGAGTCATCTAGAAGGCTTAATTCAGATGGCAGTACGTTTTTGGTCTATTTCAAAGACGAGATTGCTGGCTTTGCTATTCATCTCACCATGGATAAATAAGCCAACTTCATTAAATTGATTTACGATTATTTGGCGAGAAGATCTTTCAAGTAGAAGAGCCTTCTCGCTTTTTTGTGTGTGGATGGATAGGGAATAGCTATTTATAGGTGATTCTTATTGTTGATGATATGAAAATTTAATAAATTGCAATTTAGAATGCAGTTTATATTCATTTTAATGATATTTTCTTTTATCATTTGATTTAGATATTTGTAATCCTTTATGGATTTGGAAGGTTTGAAGTGAAAAAGTTCAAGTATGTAGTAGCGTCGATTTTAGTTGCACTATGCTGCGTAATTGTCATTGGAGTTCCAAAGTTTGCGCTTGCAGAAGCAGCAGTTCAAAATCAGCTCACGGTTAATGTTACTGATGACTATTATGGTAAACCTGTTGATGGCGTAACAATTACCGTGACTAATACAGTTACCGGTACCAACGCTGCAACTATGATTACTAACCAAAACGGTAGAGCTCAGACTAGCCTTGCTAACGGAAGTTATAAGGTTGAGCAGACAACGTTTAAAGCTGGATATGTTATTGATCACACAGCTAAAAACGTGACTTTCTCCGCTCCTGCTGGTAGTAATGGCGATCCTCAGACCATTAACTTTGAAAATGTCCATATTATGGGCCAGCTTTATGTTGGTGCCGAGAAGAAGATATCAGGTAGTATTTGGGATTCAAATGCTATTACTGATATTCAATTTGACATTGAAGATGAATTTGGAAATAGAATTGCCTCAAATGTTCCAGGTGGACAAAGCGTCACCGTACCAGTAACAGGAAGCTATACGCTTATTCCAAAAAATTATCCCACTCGTTATGCATATAATACCGATGCTGTAATGGTTGATTCGGTCTTTGCATGTTCTCCAACCAGCAATAATGGCATGGTTCCTCTACATGCTGTAACGTTCCCTTATGATTCAGATACTCGTCTCTTCGAGCAAACAACTCGCGCAACAATTAAACTCCCAACTAGAATTGGTAATATTGTTGTAAGAGTTGTTGACCAGTACGGGAATCCTATTGCTGGCGCAACTTTAAAGGCAACTCCTGCTTATGAAATAACTCCTGGAATTCCATCACCAGCATGTCCTCCTTCTATGGGTGGATTTAATACACCTGATCCAGCCTATTTAACTGGTTCTAGCGCTCCTCGTGCTATGACTCAGGACCCGTCAGCTCCCGGTGTCCCTTATACTCAGACAGGTGAGTTGAATAGGGATTCTGATGACAATTATCTGCTCACAACTGGGCCTGATGGCACCGTAATTATTCCGGATTATCTTGTTGAGAGAGAATCTACTATTACTCAGCTGACCACTCTTGATGGCTACACTATCGATGACCCTAATCCTCAGGTTGGTGAGATTACTGGCTCTAACGAAACAACCACGGTTACTTTTGTAAATCGTAGGCCAGAGCCACCTGCTCCAGAGCCACAGCCAGAACCTCAGCCAGAGCCACCTGCTCCAGAGCCACAGCCAGAACCTCAGCCAGAGCCACAGCCTGAGCCAACTCCAGAGCCTACTCCTGAGCCTCAACCACAGACTCCGGAAAAGCGTAAGACTCCAAAGAAAAAGAAGGCTGTACTTCCAGACACTTCTGACATTTCTAGTGTCTCTTCTTTAATTGTTGGAATTACAGGTACATTAAGCTCTCTTGCTGGTGTCTCAATGTATCTGAGCAAGAAACGTTTCTAAGACTACAGGATTTATTGAATCTACTTCAAAATTTGCTTATGTCTATCAAGTGAACAACCTGTGCATTTAGTAATTTGAAAATGTATGGGGAGTTCACTTGATTTTTATAAGGTGAGTACAGATTTCCTCAGTTTTGCCAGTTAAAAATTTGAAATAATTGTGTTTAGTTTTGGATATTATCTTTAATTCAATGTCTAATTCCCTTACTATAGATAGAAGTATTTACTTGGATGATTCGGTTTTAAGGAATTGAATTGAAACGATATAAAAACATTGTTCTTGCTGTTTTAGTTGCGTTGACGCTCGTTGTGTCAGTCATCGCTCCAAGAATCGCTTTTGCGGACTCCAATGAGATTAGTGCTCTTGCTGTTGATAAATATACACGTGAACCAATTGAGGGTGTACATGTTGTAATTTATCAAGGTGGTTCTACTATCGTGGCCGAGGGAGAAACAGGAGCTGATGGTTACTTTAGGCCTTATCTTCCTCTTCCTGACGGCGCTTATAGAGTTGAACAAACCACTTATAAAGATGGCTATGTTCATCAGGTCGACTCTGTTTCTTACTTTTTTAGGGACGCTACATATGGTTTAGGTGATGTGGTCGTTGCTGAACTGGAGAACCAGCCAATTTTAGGCAATATTATTGTTAAAGTCGTTGACACAGATGGCAATCCTATTGCCGGTGCAACTCTTAAGGCTACTGCCGCAAACGTTGCTGGACCTCGTATCCCAACACCTCCATTTACTCAGACCGGTATTCTCACCATGGAGGCTGACGGAAGCTACTCTCTTACAACTGGTGCAGATGGCTCTGTTGTAATTCCTAACCTTATGGGTAACACTTCCACTACCATCACACAGCTCACCACCATTGATGGTTACCAGATTGATACTACGGTTCGTGTTGGTCAGATCACTGGTACAAATACTACTGCCACAGTAACTTTTGTTGATCCTCGTATTCCTGCTCCAACGCCTGCACCAGATCCAACACCTGCTCCAGAGCCACAGCCTGAGCCAACTCCAGCACCAGAGCCTCAGCCAGAGACCCCAAAGGCTAAGAAGGTTAAGAAGTCCGTTCTTCCAAATACCGGTGATAATGCGCTTACGCTACCTTTGATTATTGGCGTTGCTGGTGCAACTGTTGTTGTTGCTGGTGCTGCTCTTTTCCTTCATAAGAAGCGTCAATAAATCTTCATAAGCCTGGTTTCATTTACATAATTCACCACGTAAATCAAGTGAATGACTTATACTTATCCAGTTCAGATATGTATGAGGAGTTCACTTGATTGCTCTTGCGGATAAGATTTCTAAGTCATTTGGCGGCAGAGTCCTTTATTCAAACGCAACACTTCAGCTCAATGCAGGTGAGCGTTGGGCTTTAGTTGGTCCTAATGGTGCGGGTAAGACTACGCTTCTAAAGATCATCATGGGCCTAGAGTCTGCTGATGAGGGAACTGTTACCTTTGCAAAAGACGCTACTCTTGGATACCTTGAGCAAGAGACAGAGCTCATGGGAGATAGAACTGCCCTCAACGAGGTTATCGAATCTGCCCATGAGATTAAACAGTGGGAAAGAAAGGTTAACGACCTTTCAATCAAAATTGCCGAAACTCCCGAAGGTGCAACGCTCAATAAGTATCTTGAAGACTACGCTCATGCTATGGAGCGCTTCGAGCGTCTTGGTGGCTATGAACTAGAGAGTAGAGCTCGCCAGATTCTTGCGGGACTGGGTTTTCCCGTTGAAGACTTCGATAAGCCAGCTAAAGAGTTTTCGGGCGGCTGGCAGATGCGTATCTCTTTGTCTAAGCTGCTTCTGCGCCGTCCTGATGTTCTTCTTCTTGACGAGCCTACTAACCACTTGGACTTGGAATCTGTCCAGTGGCTTGAGAGGTTCTTATCGTCATATGACGGTACGGTTTTGCTGGTAAGTCACGATCGCTCGTTCATGGATGCCTGTGTAACGCACGTGGCGGCGCTTGAGAATCGTATGCTCGTAACCTATACCGGCAATTATTCCGGCTATCTTCATCAGCGAGAAGAAAATCTTGAGCAGCTCCGTGCTAAACGTGCAGCTCAAGAGCGCGACATTGCTCACATGGAAACCTTCATTGAGCGATTTAGGTATAAGCCTACCAAGGCAAAACAGGTTCAAGAGCGCGTGGCAAAGGTCGAGAAGATCCGTGAAGAGCTGGTAGTTCTTCCAGAGCAATCTCATCACATGCATTTTAGGTTCCCAGAACCTCCTCGTACCGGAGATACCGTCATTTCTCTTGAGGGCGTGGCCAAATCTTACGAGGATAACTTTGTCTACGATAACGTTGACCTGAAGCTCTATCGCGGAGATCACGTTGCGCTTGTTGGCCCTAACGGTGCTGGTAAATCTACTCTTATGAAGCTTATTGCTGGCAAACTTAAGCCAGATGCGGGACAGATTAGCCTGGGTCAAAACGTCACTGAAGCCTATTATGCACAGCACCAGCTTGAAGAGCTCAATCCTGCAAACACGGTACTTGCTGAGCTTGATACCGTTGCTGCTGGCTGGACTACTTCTGAAGAACGTAGATTGCTTGGAGCCTTCCTTTTCCATGGCGATGACGTTGAGAAACGCGTAAATGTGCTATCTGGTGGCGAGCGCGCTCGTCTAGCACTTGCTAAGATGCTGGTTTCTCCAGACCCACTGTTGCTTCTAGACGAGCCAACTAACCACCTGGACATTGACTCTGTTGACGTTCTAGAGAAGGCACTTGTTGACTTCCCCGGAACTATCATCTTGATCAGTCACGATGAGCACCTGGTCAGAGCTGTAGCAAACAAGGTTGTGGATGTTCGCGACCACAAGGTTACGGTCTATGACGGTAACTACGATTACTTCCTCTTTAAGCTGGCAGAGCTTCAAGCAGCAGCGCAGGGGGAGACGTCGAGCAAGACGGTGTCCTCGTATGGAACATCGGGTGCAAGAGCGGTTAAGAGTTCTGGTCCAGAGGCAGGTCAAGCTGCAGGATCTTCTCGTAATGTGAAGACTAAGGAGCAGAGGAGAGCTGAGGCAGAAGAGCGCAATCGTAGAAGTCGTGCGCTGAGGGAGACCAAGAAACGTCTGGACGAGGTTGAGGCAGCGCTGACTCCTGCGCATAAACGATACGATGAGCTCATGACGCTTATGGCTGACGAGGCTCTCTATAATGATCCGCAAAAGTTTGATGAGTGCATGGCGGAATACCAGGCACTTTCTAAGAAGATTCCTGCGCTTGAGGCTGAATGGTTGGAGCTTTCAGAAAAAATGGAAGCAGACATTGACGAGTAGGTAGTTTTGCCAATCTTGGGTAAAATTGTTTTATACCAACCGTCATGTAACTAACGTCATGTTCTTGAGAGTCTTTGTTTGTACGTGCCTGTCTGTGTGTCTTTGCAGATGTTGAGATAAGGATTGTTGTGCCAACTGCTTTAACATCAGTTCCATCGCTTTTGACAGCGCTCGCTGAATTTGCACTGGTAATCTTTGCCATTGTGATTCACGAGGTTGCGCATGGCTTTGTAGCATACAAGTGCGGAGATCCTACCGCTAAAATGTCTGGCCGTTTGACGCTCAATCCACTGGCACACATCGACTTGTTCGGTACGGTTCTTTTGCCATTTATGTTGGTATTGATGGGTGGTCCTAGCTTTGGTTACGCAAAGCCCGTTCCCTATAACCCAAACTACCTTAAGAATCGTCGTCGTGACGAGATTCTTGTGGCACTCGCAGGTCCAGCGTCTAACATTTTGCAGGCGTTTCTCGGCGCGCTCTTATTGCGTTTGCTCAACGCGCTAGCTGTTGCATTTGGTGCGGCTCTAAATCCGCTGGCAATGTACTACGTTTCTTCACTGGTAATCTTCTACATTCAGATTAACGTAAGCCTGGCGGTCTTTAACATGCTGCCAATTCCACCTCTGGATGGCTCTAAACTGCTGCTATATTTTCTTGGCGAGAAAAACCGTCAAAAGTTCTACGCTATTGAGCCTTACTGTATGATTGCTGTCGTGGGACTCATGTTCTTTGCGCCTGGCTTTTTCTCGTCCATTATTGGGGGCATTTCTAACATCATCTTGGGCCTGCTTGCGAGAATCATCTAATGTCGTACAAAGTAAACACTGCAACATATTC
>JABZHU010000211.1:0-1514 GCA_015258705.1 Atopobium sp.
TACATGGACCCTGCGCTTTACGACTCGGTGTCTCCTTACACTGATCCCGCCGAGTCCCCGCATGACCTCTTTAAAATCGGCCACACTTCCACGTCCATCAGTCTGGCGCTTGGCCTGGCAAAGGCTCGCGACATCATGGGCGGCAAAGAGAACATCATCGCAGTTATCGGTGACGGATCCATGTCCGGCGGCGAGGCGCTTGAGGGCTTGAACGTTGCCGGTGAGCTGAACAGCAACTTTATCATCGTCTTCAACGACAACCAGATGTCCATCGCCGAGAACCACGGCGGCATGTACGACCAGTTCGCTGAGCTGCGCCGCACCAACGGAGTTGCCGAGAATAACCTCTTCAAATCGATGGGCCTGGACTACCTGTATGTCAATGACGGTAACGACATCGAGGCTCTTATCGCCGCATTTGAGCAGGTAAAAGACTCAACCCATCCGGTCGTGGTCCACATCAATACGCTCAAAGGCAAGGGCTACGCTCCCGCGGAGGCAAACAAGGAGAAGTGGCACTGGCACATGCCGTTTGATATCCAGACTGGTCAGAGCCCTGCATCCGGTTCTTCCGAGTCGTATGCCAGCATTTTTGCAGAGTATGCCCTCAAGCGCGCAAAGACTGACCCAAAGTTCTTGGTGCTTATGTCGGCTGTTCCTGGCCTGCTTGGTCTTACGCAGGAACGTCGAGAAGAGCTGGGTAAGCACTACCTTGACGTGGGCATTGCCGAAGAAACTGCAGTTGCAATGGCTTCCGGCGCGGCTCACGCAGGTGCACACGTAGTTTGGGGCTCAAGCGCAACCTTCATCCAGCGCACCTACGATCAGCTAACTCAGGACCTGGCGCTTAACCAGAATCCTGCGGTTATCGTGGGCTCCGGCTCCATTAGGGGCTTGATGGCCGCCACCCACCAGGGCCTCAGCAGCATTTCCATGATCGCAAACATTCCTAACATGGTCTACCTCGCGCCATCCAACGCCGAGGAGTACATCGCCATGCTCGACTGGGCACTTGACCAGGATAAACACCCTGTCTATATCGCAATCCCTTCCGGTCCCGTGGTCCACGCCGAGGGCCCCGTCCGCACAAACTTCGACGCCCTCAACACCTACGGGGTCACGCGCAAGGGCTCCAAGGTGGCCGTTCTTGCCCTGGGCGATTTCTACGACCTTGGCGAGAAAACCGTTGAGGCCCTTAGTTCTACTCTGGGAATTGAAGCCACGCTGGTCAAGCCATACTTTGCCTCTGGTGTTGATCAGAATCTGCTCGACAACCTGGTAAAAGACCACGACGTCATCGTGACCATTGAAGACGGCATCATCGAAGGCGGTTGGGGACAGAATATCGCTAGCTACCTGGGAACTTCTTCTGCGCGCGTGCTGAACTACGGCGTCAAGAAGGCCTTCTACGACCGCGTTAACATCGCGAATCTTATGCGAGAGAGTCATCTGGATCCCGAGCTGATTGCTGCGGACATCAAGCAGGTACTGGGTCTGTAGGATCTGCACCGTTG
>JABZHU010000212.1:0-1505 GCA_015258705.1 Atopobium sp.
GAATGAACTTCAATTGGGGTAACAGGAATAGGTGGCTGGTTGGTCCAGATAACTGCCAGTGGGTCAAAGTTTGTGCGCACGGTGATACCGCCCTGCTGGCGTAAATCGGATATCAGCGCCTCCACATCGGCAGCCGTATTCACCATGCCGTCAACACCAACTGTAGCTCCGTTGATATCGCTAAGCACCTTACCCAGCCACTCGGATATCGTAGGCGTACCCGCAACACGCTCACGCATCAACACAAATTCGGTGCCTGCAAGCTGCTGTTCGGCCGCAATAAAGTAACGACTATCGGTCCATAATGCAGCGGCATGCATGGTAACAACGGCCGTTCCTGCTGAACCATTGAAACCACTTATCCATTCACGCCCCTTCCAACGGTCGGGAACATACTCGCTATTGTGCGGATCGGTACTTGGAAATATAAAGGCATCGAGGTGTTCGCGCTGCATAATCTCACGCAAGTTACTTAATCGTTGTGCTATCTCTTCTTTCATATCAGTGGGAATTACTTTCATTTTGAAATTTAAATTGCTAAACAGACTTAGCAAAGATACGTCTTTTAAGATTATACAACAAATTTAATTGAGCAGAAGTAAACCTTTGTATCCTTTTTTTGTTAACTTTGCAATGCTGAAGGTTACTGGCGAAACTACGCCGTTCTATCGGCATAAATTGAACATCTTTAATACATTTATTAAACATATAACGTAGCTATGAAGTATTTAACAAACGAAAAACTGCTTATCGTCGGCGCTGGCGGTATGATTGGTTCTAACATGGTACAGACCGCTCTTGCTCTCGGTCTTACACCTAACATCTGCTTGTATGACATCTACGAACCAGGCGTTCGTGGTGTGTTTGACGAAATGGAGCAATGTGCTTTCCCAGGTGCAAACCTCTCTTACTGCGCACCAGCTGTAGAGGATATGAACAATCCTGAGAAGGTTGCAGAGGCTGCAAAGAAGGCTTTCACTGGCGCAAAGTACATCATTTCTTCAGGTGGCGCTCCTCGTAAGGACGGTATGACACGTGAGGATCTGCTGAAAGGCAACTGCCAGATTGCAGCTGAATTCGGTGAGAACATTAAGAAATATTGCCCCGATGTTAAGCATGTAGTTGTTATTTTCAACCCTGCTGACGTTACTGCACTTACAGCTCTTATCCACTCTGGCCTGAAACCCAATCAGCTTACTTCGCTTGCCGCTCTCGATTCTACACGTCTGCAGCAGGCTTTAGCACACGAATTTGGTGTTCAGCAGGACAAGGTTACTGGCGCTCACACCTATGGTGGCCACGGCGAACAGATGGCAGTATTTGCTTCAAAGGTAAAAATTGATGGCAAGCCACTCGCAGAAATGGGTCTCTCAGCAGAGCGTTGGGCAGAAATTAAGCAAATGACCACACAGGGTGGTTCACGTATTATCAAGCTCCGTGGCCGCAGCTCGTTCCAGAGTCCTGCTTATTGCGCAGTAAAAATGATTGAGGCAGCTATGGGCGGT
>JABZHU010000070.1:0-6512 GCA_015258705.1 Atopobium sp.
TCCTTCTCGTGCTCAGAAAGAACAGTGTTCTTCTTCTTTGCGCCGGCAATAACAACGTCAACGGACTCAGCAAGGTCTTCGGTGGTAACACGACGACGACCAAAGCGAACAGCACGAAGAGCTGCCTCGTTGATGATGTTTGCGAGGTCTGCACCAGATGCGCCTGGTGTGGACTTAGCAATAATAGAGAGGTCAACGCCTGGCTCCATCTTTACATCATTGGCGTGAATCTGAAGAACTGCCTCACGACCCTTAAGGTCTGGAAGCTCAACAGGAATACGGCGGTCAAAACGGCCAGGACGCAAAAGTGCCTTGTCCAAGGTCTCAGGGCGGTTAGTTGCTGCAAGAACAACAATACCCTTGTGGTTATCAAAGCCGTCCATCTCAGAGAGCAGCTGGTTTAAGGTTTGCTCACGCTCATCGTTGGAGTTGAGAGAAGCATCACGGCGCTTACCAACCGCATCAATCTCGTCAATAAAGATGATGCAAGGAGCCTTTTCATTTGCTTGCTTGAAGAGGTCACGGACTTTTGCAGCACCGCGTCCAACAAACATCTCAACAAACTCAGAGCCAGCAATCTGGAAGAAAGGAACGCCAGCCTCACCAGCAACTGCCTTAGCAATGAGGGTCTTACCAGTACCTGGAGGGCCTACAAGCAAGGCGCCACGAGGGCAGCGAGCACCAATCTCTTTGTACTTATCAGGAGTCTTAAGGAAGCTAACAATCTCTTGCATAGACTCTTTAGCCTCTTCTTGACCAGCTACGTCTTTAAACGTAATGCCTGTGTCTTCTCCCTTAATTTCTTTAGCGCTTGAGCGACCAAGATTGCCGCCAAGACCTCCAAAACCGCCACCAAAGTTCATGGAAGGACCATCGTCACCCATGGCGCGTTTAAGGGATCGGTTGATAAAGTAGCCAATGCCCAAGAAGAGGACAAGAGGGATTCCATACTGAATAAGGGCATAGAGCAGCATATTTGTAGAGTTGTCAGGAATAGAAGCCGAGAAATCAACTTTGTGATCTCTAAGCGTCTGAACCAGCGTTGAATCATTGGGGAACTGCGTAGTCTCAAAGATCTTCTCGGAATCTCCAGAGCCAGTTGTGAACCTAATGTTTCTGCTGCCCGTATTTAGGTCTACCTTGGTAACTTCATTATTGTCAACCTTGTTAAGGAACTCACTGTACGAGACAGTTTGTACCTGTTGACGCAGAAGTCCTGGTAATAATGTGTTGCTAAGCAGGAGATATACAAAGATGGCTACTGCAATATAGAGTAGCATCGACATAGATCTACGGTGCTTGTTATCGTTATTTGCCATACACGTCCCTTTACCTGTTTGGCTCAAATGTGATATGAGCTCACTTAGATATTGGAATTGTTTTACCCAATCTACATTTTTTATTTCTATAAAAATTTAAAATTTGGATTTCGCATAATTTGTTAAAAACGGTTTAAGCGTGTGTATTACTTAGTTCAATGAGCACAAGACGTGGTAGTATTACTAACACAAGCTGTGATGAGGACAGTAGCTGGGTAGCGCAAATCTCAAGCGAGCGGAGTTGGTGGAAGTCCGCATTTGCGTCCGTGTGAACATCACCTCGGAGCTGCAGTTCAAACGTACAGGTTTTCGTACTAGTAGATGCTGCCGGAAATGGTCGCCGTGACAGGCCAGCCGAGTAAACGGACATATCCGTCGCTGGGTGGTTACAACGAAGTGTATTGTGGTGCTTCGTCCCAGCTGTGAGGGACGGGCGCTTTATTTGTGCCCAGAAAGGTTGTGCTTGATGGCAAACGAGTACAAAAAGACCACCAACCTGCCAAACACAGGCTTTCCTATGCGCGCATCACTTGCGCAGAACGAGCCTCAGCGTTTGGCTGATTGGGACCAAAACAACGTCTATGAGCTCCTGCTGAAGAAGAATGAGGGACATGACAAGTTTGTCCTTCATGATGGACCTCCTTATGCAAACGGTCCAATTCACCTGGGTCACGCACAGAATAAGATTTCCAAGGACATCATCAACCGCTATAAGGCTATGCGGGGCTTCCAGACTCCTTATGTTCCTGGTTGGGACTGTCACGGTCAGCCAATCGAGCACAAGGTTGAGCAGATGCTTGGCACAGAGAAGTTCAATCAGTTATCTACCGAGAAGATCCGTGAGCTTTGCCGCAAGATGGCAGTTGAGCAGGTAGATACCCAGCGTCAGGGCTTTAAGCGCCTTGGTGTTTTGGGCGAGTGGGATAACCCTTATCTCACTTACGTCAACGATTACGACGCAACTGATGTTGAGATCTTCAAGGCAATCTACGACAAGGGCTCTGTGTATAGAGGAACCAAACCTGTTCACTGGTGTACTCATGACCACACTGCTCTCTCTGAGGCTGAGATTGAGTATCACGATGTCACCTCTACCGCAATCTTTGTTCGCTTTGAGCTAACTACTGTTCCTGAGGGTCTTGAGGCTTACGCAGGTAAGACTTGGGTAGACATCTGGACTACAACTCCATGGACTATGCCAGCAGACGAGGCAGTTATTCTGCACCCTGAGGCTAACTATGTTGCTCTTGAGCTTCCTGATGGACACGTAGAGATTGTTGCTGAAGCTCTTGCAGAGAAAGCTGCTGCCAAGTTTGGTTATACCGATTGGAAGCTTGCTCAGGACGCAGAAGGTAATACTTGGAAGAAGACTGGCGTTGAGCTTGCAGGCAATGAGTATAAGCAGCCAATCTTTGGTGACCTTGGTAACACTGGTAGATTTATCTATGCAGAGTACGTTACCCTTGACGACGGTACTGGTGTTGTTCACTCTGCACCTGGTCATGGCGTAGACGACTATAACGCTGGTGTTCGCTTTGATATTCCACAGACTATGCCTGTTGATGATGACGGCCACTTCTTCAAAGGTGACGGTCAGGGCACTGGTGGCCCCTTCTCTGGTATGGAGGTCAATGAGGCTAACCCTGTCATTGTTCAGTGGCTCAAAGACCGTGGAACGCTCATTCTTGCAGAAGAGATTACCCACAGCTATCCACACTGCTGGCGTTGTAAAGAGCCCGTTATCTTCCGTGCAACAAGCCAGTGGTTTGTCTCCATGGATAAGACCGGTCTGCGTCAGCAGGCAGCAGAGGAGCTTACAAAGGTTAAGTTCTATCCTGCAAATGCGGTTAAGCGTATTGGCTCCATGGTTGAAGGTCGTCCTGACTGGTGCATTTCCAGGCAGCGTAACTGGGGTGTTCCAATCCCTGCTTTCACCTGCGAGGATTGCGGTGAAACCGTTATCAATGACCAGACACTTGACGCTGTCATCAAGCTTTTCCGCGAGAAGGGCTCTGATGCTTGGTTCACCGACGATCCTAAGACCTATTTAGGCGACGCTTGCGTCTGCCCTAAGTGTGGCGGCCACAATCTCAAGGCAAACAAGGATATTTTGGACGTTTGGTGGGATTCTGGTGTTTCTCACACTGCTGTCTGCAAACACCGTCCAAACCTTAAGTTCCCAGCTGATATGTATCTTGAGGGCTCCGACCAGCACCGTGGTTGGTTCATGAGTTCTCTCATGACTTCTGTTGGAGCTTACGGAGTTGCTCCTTACAAGTCCGTTGTCTCACAGGGCTTTACGCTTGATGGCCAGGGACGAAAGATGAGTAAGTCTTTGGGCAATGTCATTGATCCAAATGCAGTTTGTGCTGAGCGTGGCGCAGACGTCCTACGCCTTTGGGTTGCTTCTGTTGACACTTCAACTGACGTTCCTTGCGATGACGCCATTCTTTCCCAGGTAGGCGATGCATACCGTAGGTTCAGAAATACCCTGCGCTTCCTTCTTGGCGAGCTCGAGGGCCAGTTTGATCCTGCTACCGATGCAGTTGCTGTAGCGGACCTTGAAGAGTACGACCGTCTTGTTCTTGCACGTATGTGCGAGGTTCATGCTGCAGTCACTGAGGCTTACGAGGGATATCGCTTTAATAACGTCTTCCGTACCCTCTACGATTACATCATTGAGCTTTCCAACGGTTATTTGAACGCAACTAAGGACCGTATGTACTGTGATGCTGCAGATTCTGCAACACGCAGAAGCGCTCAGACTGTTTGGGCAGAGATTCTCTCCATGCTTGTTCATGACCTGCAGCCAATTCTGGTTTACACCACCGACGAGGCTATGCAGTTCCTGCCAGAGTCTATGCGTGACGGTCAGAAGTACGCAGCTCTTCTCGACTGGTATAAGGCTCCTATGAGCACTGACGAGTACACTGCACTGCTTCCTGCATATCAGGTACTGGTTGATGCTCGCGCCGCATACACTAAGGCATACGAGACCGCTCTTGAGGCAGGTGTTGTTACCGAGAAGACCACGCAGGCTACTCGTGCAGAGGTTACCCTTACCGCTGAGCAGGCTGCATCCATTTCTCATGCTGGCCTTGACTTTGCTGAGGCATTTGTCTGCTCTGAGGTTACCGTCTCCGAAGGTTCTGAGCTGAGCGTAAGCGTCTATCCTGCAAATGGCGAGCGCTGCGACCGTTGCTGGAACTATCGCGAGCTTGGTGAGGATCACCTTTGCCACCGCTGCCACGATGTTGTTGCGTAAATGAACACTGACCAGCAGCAACATACAACTCACACACTAGTGACCCGCCTTGCAGTTCTCTGCGGGGCGGGCGCTGTTGCCTGTGTGCTTGACCAGGTAACCAAGCTCTGGGTACGAACCTCAATTCCAGAGGGAACCGCAGTACCTTTTATCCCAGGTGTTATGGAGCTCTTCCACGTAAGTAACACCGGTGCAGCGTTTTCTGTGGGCTCTGGAAATGCCCTCTTTTTTGTGGCTCTCACTACTGTGGTCATAGCCGCACTTGTGGGCTTTGTAGTTCGCGAGAAAAACCTCCCGCTGCCGCTTATTGCGCTTTTGGGAGGCGTCGCAGGTGGCGGAATTGGTAACGCTATTGACCGTATTTTGTATGGTCAGGTTACTGATTTCTTTGCTACAACGTTTGTTAATTTTGCCGTGTTTAACGTGGCGGATATCTTTGTAACCTGTGGCATTCTTATTGCTTTTGTGTACTGGATGGTCTGGGACAAAAAGCAACAACAGGGTAGTGGCAATGAATGAGCGTATCGTTGACATACTAGTTGGACCAGAAGGGGACGGCGTCAGATTAGATGCGTTTCTTTCTGCCCAAGATACACTTCCCTCAAGAAGTACCTGCGCAAAGCTGGTAGAAGAGGGAAGAGTAACCATCAACGCTACGCTGGCTACCTCCAAGTCAGAAAAACTTATGTTGGGCGATAGACTCTTAGTGTCTCTTCCAGACGCACAGCCTCAAACGGGACTTTTACGTCCAAACCCAGACATCCCCCTTGATATTCGCTTTGAGGACCAGTACCTCATAGTGCTCTCCAAGCAGATTGGCCTTGTTTGCCATCCATCGCCTGGCCACGTTGATGACACCCTAGCAAATGCGCTGGTAGCACACTGTGGCTACGAGCACTTAGGAATGCTTCAGGGAGAAGAACGTCCTGGTATTGTGCATCGTCTTGATATGGATACGTCTGGTCTTATGCTGGCAGCAAAGTCAGACGAGGCGCAAAAGGCTCTTCAAGACCTCATTAGGCTGCGCGTGCTTGATCGACGCTACATTGTGTTGGTGCAAGGCTATGTTGCCCACGATTCTGGCACCATTGAAACGGGCATTGCTCGCTCAACGCGAGACCGTCTCAAAATGACCGTATCAAACGCGCCTGGCGCACGAGAGGCCATTACCACCTTTAGAACGCTTGAGCGCTTTGAAGCGGGCAGAAAAGGCGAGGGCTACTCGCTTCTTGAGTGCCATCTCTATACAGGTCGTACACATCAGATTAGAGTTCACATGCGCCACATTGGCCATCCTGTTGTTGGCGATCAGCTTTATGGCAAAAAAGATACAAGCCTTAACCTTGGACTTAACAGACAGTTTTTACACTCCTGGCATGTTCAGTTTGAGCACCCTTTTACGGGCGAGAATATCGTGGTAGCAGACACACTACCAAAAGACCTGCAAGAAGCCCTACTCTCTCAGAGCACTATGTCTATGGGAAGAACTTCTGTAGGAGATGAGATTTGTCCACAGTTGTTCAAAGCTTAATTTCACGTTCACGTCTATTTCGGCTAAACTAATACATTAGTGAGATTTACATTTTGTTGTAGGTGCAGCTTGAGTTTTGGCTGTTGATATGAGCTTAGGGATGTTATATGCCATTGCAATTTAACAGACTCGGTATCACACCAATTGTTGTTTTTAACTTTATTATCTGGCTTTTCTTTACGCTCGCATACTTTTATCAGATTGTGTACATTCTTCGTGTCTTAATTAAAGGCGAAGTAAAGCTTCCAGAGGCAAAAAAGCAGCACCGTTATGCCTTCTTTATTGCTGCTCACAATGAAGAGCCAGTTATTGGCAACCTTGTCAGGTCCATTCTTTCTCAGGATTATCCTCGAGAGCTTATGGACGTCTTTGTTGTTGCAGACGCTTGTACCGATAA
>JABZHU010000071.1:0-6469 GCA_015258705.1 Atopobium sp.
CATCTACATAGTATTGATGACTGTCATAAGTAATCCACTGACTTTTTAGAATAGTTCCATCTTCAGTATAAAAATATACCTTTCCATCAACTTTTTTCCACTTTGGATAATAGGATTTAGAAGTTGATTCAGGAGCACTTACTGTGGAAGTATCAGTAGTCTCTGCAAGAGCAGGAGTAGCGTGGAGTCCGCAAAGTAGAGCTGCACTCAACGAAGCAACTGCAATGAGCTTTTGCATTGAAGGCCTGCTGGACAAACATGTCTTCTTTTTCATGGGCATATCCTTTTTTGAAGGGATAACTTTCTATATAAATAATAGTTTGATATGTCTGTTATTGTTCCCGTAAATTAATCCTATACAAATTCTCTATCTTCTATGAAAAAATGCTCAACTAATGAGATAAAAAACGTTTAATAGCAGATATATCCATAAATAAATGCTGGAAAACAGCTTGATTACCTGTGGCTCTTCCGGTAGATGGTGTGAAAATCTCCATGAGTGGTTTCTCGCCACATAAGTTGTTGATTAAGGTTATTATATTCCACGTGGCGAAACGTCACGGTATCGCGCTCCACAGGCGCAGTTTTGCCCTGCGGGGCTAAGAAAGAAAGGCACGAAATGGCTCAGGGTACTGTAAAGTGGTTTAATCCAGACAAGGGTTACGGCTTCATCTCTCGTGAGGATGGCGACGATCTGTTCGTACACTTCTCCGAGATTCAGATGGACGGTTTCAAGACTCTCGATGAGGGTCAGCCTGTCGAGTTTGAGATTACCACCGGCCAGAACGGTAAGCTCCAGGCTTCTAGCGTCCACAAGATCTAGTACTTGCGAACACTACCATCAAAAGGAGACCTTCGGGTCTCCTTTTTTGTTACATCGCTATTTTTACAGTTACAGTTACCAAGAGCTTTAATACCAATGCTTGATGGTAAGGTCGGCAAGTTCAGAGAGTTTCTCGATATCTTGATGCTCATCATCACAATTAACAGCACAGGTGATAAGGCCAACAGAATTTCCTGTCTGAAGAGCCAATGGAATATCTTCAAACAGTATTGTTTTCTCGGCTGGAGTATTAAGGCGTTTAAGCACCTCAAGATACAGATGAGGCTCATCTTTTGCAGATCCAACATCTGCTGCAAACACCTGAGTATCAAACAGAGTGGATAGATGTAAACGAGGTTCAAGAAGAGCAAGAAGCTCCGGCTCGTTGACAGTTGCCAATGCAGTAGGGATGCCTTTTCCTTGTAGCTTGCCAATAAAATCAACAACACCAGGTCTAAGCTGCACGGAGTTTACAAAGAAGCTTTTACTAAGCTCTTTCCACTCGGCAACAATTTCTTCTGGATCTTCCTTTAGCCCATAGGTGGCAATTGCCCATTCGGCTCCCTTTTCAAATCCGAGAGGGGAGAGAATCTTGCCAATTTCTGGTGTATAAGGAATTCCTCGCGACTCAAAAAACTCCTGGTCAACAAGCTTCCAAATATGATGCGTATGAGCAATAGTGCCATCAAAATCAAAGATTGCTGCTTCAAAATCTGTTGCAAGAATATCTTCAAGTGTCGAGAAAATCACAGAGTTCCAATCAAGTTGCGGTGAGCTTGTGTTTTTTATTGTTGACATGCCAGTCTAGTGTAAACTTTTAGCAAGTATGAAGAGGAGTAAACCAATACTTTTCGGAGGACCGCATGAAACGCAGCTTATTTAATACTCGCGGTAAATTGCTTGCTGTTTTGTTCTTTGTTGTCGCAGCATTGTTTGCAACAACAGTTCAAAGCGCATATGCAACTACCTACACCACAATGGATGCCCAAGGCAACATTATCCAGAGTGAATCACTAAAAGATGCCGTAGCACTTGCTCGTGCAACTGGCAGACCTATTGCGCTTGATCCAGGTCACAGTGATGGCCTTGAAGGCAGAGATCCAGGTGCTACCTACTTTGGACTCAAAGAGGGAGACCTGGCTTGGGCAACTACCATGTACGCCAAGAAGTATCTGGAAAAATGGGGTGTACAGGTTGTTGTTGTTCGTGGAGAACACGAGGATCCATCGATCAAGACGCGCGTACAGCGTGCTGTTGACGCAAACGCTTGTGCTATCATCTCGCTTCACTACAATGCCGGCCCTGCATCTGCAACGGGCTCAGAGGTACTTGTTCCTCATAAGGTAAGCTACAACTATGATCTTTATCTCTCCGGTCAAGTTTTTGCCGGCAAGGTTAACTATTACCTCAGAAATAAAGTTGGTATTGTTACCCGCGGTGATGGCGCTACTGAGCGAGGCTACAACGACCAATACGGAACAGACTATTACGAGAACGGCGACGAGTCTGATTATTACGGTATTGTCCGCTATGCTCGTCAAAAGGGAATTCTTGGCGTAATTATTGAGCATCAATTCATCTCTAATCCAGCACATGCTGCTGAGTTTAAAGACCTTGGCGATAATTCCAAGGTTGACTATATTGGCTGGGCAGATGCATGGGCAATTTGGGAAATGTACAGCTCTGATACCTGGTGGAGCATGAGTAGTGTTTCAGTAGCTCAAAAGGATAACGATGTCACTTTAAAGCCAGTTCTTACTGGTGTAGTTACTGACGCAACATTTACTTATAGCTATGTTGGTCCAGATGGAACAAAGGTAACGGTTGCATCTAACACTACGGCAACTTCATCTACCTTTACACTTCCTGCTAGCGGCCGTTACACCCTGTATATCACAGCAAGATCTTCTGATGGTCAAGAAGTAACCCGCCAGACAAATTATGACGCTAAGATTAAAGAATCCTATGGCTGGCGCAGAGCTGCTGAAGGATGGATGTATTCTGATGACAACGGTACTGCTTACGTAAGCAGATGGCTTAAAGACGATGATGGCTGGCATTATTTTGATGCCAGGGGAATTGCTGTTTCTGGCTGGTTTACCACGCCAAATGGTAAGGTTTGGTACTTTGACGCAGCTGCAACTCATAACGCTGCCGCTCTTGGCCAGAGGACCATTTCAGGTAAGTCTTATTACTTTGATGAGACTAATGGAATGGCAAAGAATTCCTGGGTCCACCAGGCTGATGATTCTTGGTCTTGGGCGACAGGAGATGGCTCTCTGCACGCAGGTTGGAAGTACATGCCAAATGGCAAGTGGTTCTACTTTGATGCCAACAACAGCTATCACGCTACCTTTGGTCTTATGACTGACGGAAACAAGAAGTACTACATTGATCAGAATCGTGGTCTGATTTACGGCGGTTGGGTCAATCTTGCTAATGGAGATTGGATCTGGCTTAATGACGACGGTACTCTTTACTCTGGCTGGAAGTACATGTCTAACGGCAAGTGGTTCTACTTTGATGAGAATGCTGAGTATCCACTGATGAAGACTGGACTTGTTATCACAGCTAGCGGCTCATACTACGTTGATGCCAATAGCGGCATGAAGGCTAATGACTGGGTAGAGATGCCTAATAATGTCTGGGCTTGGGCTCAATCTAATGGTGCTCTTGTTTCTGGTTGGTTTAATACACCAAATGGCAAGACATGGTACTTTGATCCAAATACAAAAGAGCACGGTGCTCTCTTTGGTCTTCAGGTAATTAACGGCTCATACTATTACTTTGACCAGAGTAATGGATTGTTGCGCTCTCAAAATGTCACTCTTCCTGATGGTCGTGTTGCTTACGCAGATGCAAATGGCGTTCTTAACATCAAGTCTGCAGATAACAACAACGGTGGTAATGGCGGAGATAACAGAGACGCTAACAACACTCCAGCTGATGACGGTTCTCCAATTGAGCCAACTCGTGGTAATTTCTCTGATCGCACTAGCGTTCTTGGAGCGCCTCTTGTCACGAAAGAGGATCTTCAGCGAGATTTCAACAAGCGCGTAGGTTCTGCTTATCCAGCCGTCTATGCCGAGAAGGGCGCTGCAACAGGAACCGATTTTGTAAACCAGCTATGGCAGGCTGCAATTGACGAGGGAGTTCGTCCAGAGCTCCTCTATGCGCAGGTCATGATTGAGACAGGTAACCTTCGCTTTGGTGGCGATGTCCTTCCTGAGCAGTGCAACTTTGGTGGTCTTGGTGCAACTGGAAACGGAGCGCGCGGACTCTCATTTGATACTGTTCTTAAGGGACTTCGTGCACAGGCTTTGCACCTTCGTGCATACGCAGGTTATGAGCCACTGACCGTTGACCCAAGCAAGGCTCAAGAGGTTGACCCTCGCTACGGAGCATGGATTCTTGCTAAGAAAGCTAACATTATTCGTAAGCTTGCTGGAACGTGGGCAATGGATAAGAACTATGCTGTAAAGCTTGTTCGCGTAATGAATGAGCTGTAAAAGCCACAGCACATTGTGCAAAAGGAGTTCCGAGAAATCGGAACTCCTTTTTTATGCCAATTCTTTGTGAGTTTGAGTTGAGTTGAGTTATTTATCTATCAGGCTCTCCTTCAATGGAGTTGAGCATGTCAAAATAGACGTCGTCTTTCGTCATAATTCCTAGGTTCATCATGAAGTTCTTGGCAACACTAAAGAGCTCTGCATCAAGCGAGGCTCGCGTACCATCCAAGAAAATAGTGGAGACCTCGTTGGTAGGTGCGATAGGAATTTGCTCTTGTATCAGTGCGGAGTAGATATCGTCATCGCTCATATCTTCGCAGCAAAACTCAGGCTCACTTTGTGCGAGAATAGCCGTCTCAGTGCCAATAATAAACGTGGCTCCTGGTAAGAACTTCAAAGCAAACTGATAACAAGCTTGGGCCGCTTTAAGATGTCTTAGACGCCATTGGAAAAACGCCATGCGATAGTATCCAAATCCAATGCTCTCGGGGTCGTGTGCAAGCAGCAGGAGCTTCTTGAGCTCATCTGCCGCAGCGGTAATGTCTAGTGACTCTTCAAGGCAGTGGGAGAGGTGGAGCCTGGCACTCATGCTAAGAGGAGCAATCTCAACAGCTCTTCTTGCGTGCTGAAGAGCACTTTGCGTTTGTCCTTGGAGTGTTTGCGCAATAGAGACCAAAAGGTGCGCCTCAAAGTAGGACATAGGCGCCAGACGAGTAGTTTTCTCTGGGTTTGAGAGAATTCTGTTGTAGAGCACGCGATCGACGTAGTTCATAAACACACGCCACTGGGTAGTGTTTGTGTCTGTGTAAGTATTATTTTCGTCAACGGAGTCAAGCGCTTCAATGAGGAGCAGCTCAGCATCTTGATAGTTTTTCTCGCCAATAAGACGCTGGGCCTTGGTAACCGCAAAGGAAAGAACGCCTCCGTCAACGAACTCTTCGTAAATAGCCTCGAAGTCATCTTCTGCAAGCGTGCCCTTAATAAAGCGAGAAACCACGCGTTCTCCCGCTGCTCGCACCGTAGGATCGGTAGAGTTTGCGGTATACGACAAGATAGTGCGGACGTTTTCTTCTGTAGAAGAAGAGAGGTTGCGCAAAATTTTGGTGATAATTTCTTCTCGCGCCTGGCCTTCATCAATAGAAAGC
Organism: Atopobium sp.; assembly: GCA_015258705.1. Lineage (GTDB taxonomy): Bacteria > Actinomycetota > Coriobacteriia > Coriobacteriales > Atopobiaceae > Lancefieldella. The sequence continues at coordinate 5,478 of JABZHU010000071.1, forward strand.
CCCGACACTTCATCGGTGCCTAGTGCGTGGGCTGCGACGCTATCGAGGCGTTTTTGAGAAGACTCAACAAAATCGTATCTACTGGGTGGGCAGAATGTCTCATTGTCTAAGGTAAAGAGCGGCTGTACTGCATGAAGAATGCCATCTGCCTCGTTAATTTGCGCGTTCCAGAGCTGATAGACAGAAAGCGGATTAGTATCTTCTGTAATGTTTGTATCTTCAAATTGCTTGCGAGTAATGTGGAACGAGAAAAGACAGGCATGCAACTTGTTTGTATTGCATATGCCAGAGAGCCATACCTCGTTAATCCTCTTCGAGCTTCTAAAAGCACTTGCGGTGATGAGCATACCAAGGTGTAAGTTGTAAGCGGTTGCCGCACGGCTGAGGTCATCAAAGGTTGCTTCTTTGATACTTCCATCTGCGCTAAGAAAGCTTCTTGGAAACTGCTCTGGAAGGGCCAGGTGTACCCTAAAGGCGGCAATTCCCTTGTGTACGTTGGTCCTAAACTCAGTGACAAGACGCTGAGATAGACGCAGACTCTCAATGTGTAGAGAGATGGCTTTGCGGACAACCCATTCGCCATCTTCTTGGGTGCTTTGAGTAGTGGCGCAACGAGGGCGTGATTGCTTCATCATGGTAGAAACAATCTTTTGTTCAAAAGCAAGCAAGTCAAGTTCAGATGCCATATTTGCATCAAGAAAGTATCGCTCTGCAAAGAGGGCAGTGTTTAGTGCGCTCTCAATAGTAAGGAGTTGAATCTTCTGCTCATAGGAAAGTGCTTTTTGATTAGCGCGCAGATAAAAGAGGCCATTGGTACGCAGGCGCACCACGCGGCAGGGGATAGTAATGTCTTGCGCATCGAGAACGCCGGCATCTTTTAGTCGCTGGGCTAGATGCAGTTCAAAATCACTTGGCGGGATGGCAACAGATCCACCTTTTCGGTGAGAATCTTTTTCACGCAAAAATGCCGTATTCACAAAATGTTTAAGCAC
>JABZHU010000072.1:0-6459 GCA_015258705.1 Atopobium sp.
GTACTGCCCCATAGAGCAGCAAGCATAAGATCATTGGTGCCAAGAGCTGGTAAAAAAGGTGCAAATAAATCGACAAAAATACTGGAAATCAAGAAGCCTACAACGCTCTTGAGCAAGTATTTTTTGTTGCCGCTTTTTGCAACAAAAGCCATCAAAATGATATTCATAGCGATTGTTTGCATACCAACTGGCAAATCAAAACCAAAAGGCAATGCAACAGCTCTAATAATCGTTGCAAAACCAGTAATACCACCAGCCGCAAGTCCGTTAGGAACTTCAAATACATCAAGGCCAACTGCAAAAATTGCACAGCCAAGGACGATAAAGAACGAATCTTTAAAGGTCTTTTGCCAAGTAGATTTTTGCACACTAATCCTTTCCGCCAACAACCCAGCGATGGTACGCAATGATGAACTGATCAAGATCGCCGTCTGAAAGAACGGACTCTACGTTTCCTGTTTCTGCACCTGTTCTTAAGTCCTTAATGAGCTGATAAGGATAAAGAACATAACTCCTAATTTGATTGCCAAACGAGATTTCTCTCTTTGGACCGCGAAGCTCATCCAGCTCAGCCTCGCGTTTCTCCTTTTCAATCTCATATAAACGACTGCGCAAGATATTCATTGCTGCAGCTTTGTTCTGAAGCTGGCTGCGTTCGTTTTGGCAGGTTACTACCGTTCCTGTTGGAATATGTGTAATACGAACTGCCGAGTCTGTAGTGTTAACTCCCTGACCTCCTGGGCCAGATGCATGATAGACATCAATACGCAGGTCATTGGGGTCAATAGCAACTTCAATATCTTCAGGAAGAACAGGTAAAACTTCTACACCAGCAAATGACGTCTGCCTGCGTTTCTTATCGTCAGTAGGAGAAATTCTTACCAGACGATGCACGCCCTGTTCTGCACGAAGCATGCCATAAGCATTTTTGCCACTTACCGTAAAGGTTGCGCGGTCAAGACCAATAACCTCTGCAACGGGGGCGTCGTTGATATCAACTTTCCAACCACGACGATCGCAATATTTGAGATACATGCGAAAAAGCATCTCGCACCAGTCTTGAGACTCAAGACCACCCTGACCAGGCTTAATAGTAACAATTGCATCACCATGATCAAGTTCATCAGTAAACCAGCTTGAAAGCTCAAGCTCCGACAAGTCTTTTTCAAGAGATGCCGCAAGCGCTTGAGATTCGTCGAGTGATGCTTGGTCCCCAAGCTCTGTTCCAAGCTCAAAAGCGGCCTCAGCATCACCGAGTTTCTCTTTAGCCCTATCAATACCAGCAACATCATCGCGAAGTGATGCTAGTTGAGTCATTATTTTTTGCGCAGCTTCAGCGTCGTCCCAAAAATTGGGACGAGCGCTTTCTGCCTCAAGTTCTGAAATTTGCTGACGCTTCTCAGTGAGGTGAAGATATCCTTCTACCTCAGAGAGACGCTCCGCTAAAGCTTGGAGCGAAACAACCTCTGTATCAGCCATTCTTACCTATTTCGGCCGTGGCAGTTCTTAAACTTTTTGCCACTTCCACATGGGCAAGGGTCATTACGACCGACGTTGACGTAAGGATTTGGATCGTCAGACTTACGGTAGGTTGATACAGAAGACTGACTGGCGCCAGTCCCCTGTGGACTCTTTCCAATAGCTGCGGCATTCTTAAGCATGCTCTTGCCTTGCTTAAGTGCCTTTTGATCGCCGTCGGTCTCTTCTCCACCAGAATAGTGAGCATTCTGGAAGGCCTCTGCCTCAGTATTCTGACGTGGACGATTAACCAACTCAAGGCGAAGAATGGTACGGAGGAAGTCCTCATACATGGTGTTTACCAGCAGCGTAAATGCCTCGTATGCCTCGGTCTTATACTCAACCAGAGGATCACGCTGACCAAAACCACGAAGACCAATACCGGTCTTTAGGTAATCCATCTCCTGGAGGTATGCCATCCAACGAGTATCAATGACGCGAAGCATTACCTGAGCAGCAAGCTCACGCATAACTTCTTCGCCAAGCTTCTGGGTCTTCTCGTCAAAAGTCTTTTGGACAAATGCGGTGACATCCTCTTCAAGCTGCTCAAACTTGGTGTCCTCGTTAAACTCTGGAAGATCAGTCTTACCAGTAAGTTCAGTGAGCCACTTCTCAAGACCCTCAAGATTCCACTCGTCAGCATCTCCGTAGCAGAACTCCTCGCAAATGCGCTGAGTAGTAGAAGCAGTAACTGTCTCGATGAGCTCCATAAGATCCTTGCCGTCAAGAATCTTGTTTCTCTCTGCGTAAATGACCTGACGCTGCTTGTTCATAACATCGTCGTAATCAAGGACGTTCTTACGCATTGCAAAGTTGACTTCCTCAACCTTGCGCTGGGCGCCCTCGACAAGCTTGGTAACAATCTTTGCCTTAATTGGCATATCGTCTGGAAGCTCATAGCGCTGCATCATTGCTGCAACGCCATCCATGCGATCTCCGCCAAAGCGGCGCATCAAATCATCTTCAAGAGAAAGGTAGAACTGGGTCTGACCAGGGTCTCCCTGACGACCAGAACGACCACGAAGCTGATTGTCAATACGACGGCTCTCATGACGCTCGGTACCAATAACGCACAAACCGCCTGCAGCGGTTACTGCCTCACGCTCAGTAGCGCAGATTTCCTTTGCTTCTTTGCGCGCAGCTTCTTTTTGCTCCTGAGTAGCCTCGGCTGGCTCAATTCCCTGGTTACGAAGGATGTCTTCAGCCATAACATCTGGGTTGCCACCCAAAAGAATATCGGTACCACGACCTGCCATGTTGGTTGCAATAGTAACTGCACCCTCACGACCAGCCTGAGCAATAATCTGTGCCTCACGCTCATGGAACTTAGCGTTCAGAACGTTATGTTTAATGCCGCGTTTAGACAGAATGCGAGAAATGCGCTCAGAGTTGTCAATGGAAACGGTACCAACCAGTACTGGCTGACCATTATGATGGCGCTCTTCAACGTCTCTTACGACAGCCTCAAACTTAGCATCAATAGTACGATAAACCAGGTCATCGAGGTCTTCACGCTTAACCGGGCGGTTAGGTGGAATAACCTGAACAGGAACGTGATAAACCTCACGGAACTCTGCGTCCTCGGTCATTGCGGTACCAGTCATACCGGAGAGCTTGTCGTACATGAGGAAGTAGTTCTGGAGGGTGATAGTTGCCAGAGTCTGATTTTCTTCACGTACCTGAACGTTCTCTTTTGCCTCAATTGCCTGGTGAAGACCCTCAGAATAACGGCGGCCTTCCATGATACGACCAGTAAACTCATCAACAATCTTTACTTCGCCATCAATGACAACGTACTGCTGGTCACGATGGAACATGTACTCAGCCTTCAGCGCCTGCTGAAGGTGATTGACTAGCTGGCCAGTCTCATCGTTGTAGATATCGTCAATGTTGAGAGCGCGCTCAACCTTCTCGAGACCAATCTCTGTTGTTGCAATGGTGTGCTTTGCCTCATCCATCTCAAAGTCAACATCTGGAGTTAATCCACGAACTGCCTTTGCAAAATCCTTATAGGTACCTGCGGATTTAGTGCCAGCACCAGAAATAATCAGAGGAGTACGAGCCTCATCGATAAGGATGGAGTCGACCTCGTCGACGATGGCGTAGTGGTGTCCACGCTGAACACGCATCTCTGGGCGAGTAACCATGTTGTCGCGCAGGTAGTCGAAGCCAAACTCTGAGTTTGTACCGTAGGTAATATCTGCCTCATATGCAGGCTTTTTAAGGCTCAGTCGCATGCCGTTCTGCAGAAGACCAACACTGATGCCCAAGAACTTGTAGATGGTGCCCATCCACTCACTGTCTCGTTTAGCCAGGTAGTCATTGACCGTAACGATGTGAACGCCTTCGCCGCTCAGTGCGTTAAGGTAACCAGCAAGAGTGGAGACAAGCGTCTTACCTTCACCGGTCTTCATCTCTGCGATAGTGCCCTTATGCAGCGCGATACCACCGATGAGCTGGACATCAAAGTGACGCTGACCAATAGTTCTTACTGACGCCTCACGTACCGTCGCAAAAGCCTCTGGGAGAAGATCGTCTAGACTTTCTCCTTCAGCATAGCGAGCCTTGAACTTCTCGGTCTGAGCCTGAAGCTCTTCATCGCTCATTTCCTGCATTGTTGGCTCAAGCGCATTGATCTTCTCGACAATACGCTGATATGCTTTGAGGTCCTTGTCAGCGCCAAAGGACAGAATCTTAGAGAGGAAATTAGGCATAGCTTTTTCCTTGACGTCGGGCATCTATCTTCGGTTGATAGACACAGTATTCAACTTATATATCATACCCCGTCTAACTGCTTAAATCACACTACATGGCGTCGTAAAATCCCAATTTCGTTATTTCTCCACCACTAGTTTCTATTGATTCTTTTCCCTTTTCTGCACCTGCAATCATCCTGAGCTGTTTAGACGGCATTTTTCTACGCTTCATAACGTATTTCTGCACGTACAAATCGTAGTAATGCTGCGCATCCTGCGCCCGACCACATTTTCTCAATGCCTGAATAAGCGCCATAAGTGTGTCCTCTCGCATATCATCAACAAGGTAGGCGAGCTCTGCAAAATGCACCGCAAGCGTATAGTGGGTAATTCTCAAAGCAGCCGCCGAAGCCATTACCATGGTATCTATGTATTGATCTCTCAGGGCAACACGAATGGGATCTGCAAACCTAAAGCATTCATCCTCAGGAAGATACAAATCCCCTTGGTACAGCTCTTCTGCCTGCTTAGCCAGGTGCACTATGTCTTCATCACTGTTTGATGACGCCACACTCTTTGCTAATCGCGTAAAAATATCAATATCTACGGTCACCTGCTGGGGATTAAAACCAAGTGTCTTTTCAATCCGAGATGCTTCCAAAGGCTCACAATCTGCCTGAATCTCCTGGACCTCTTTGCGAATAACTCGAGTTGCTTGATACAGACGCTCTTGCCAATGTGCCTGATCAGCCTCCGGCCAAATCTGCTGCGCAATCTGCGACCTAAAGCTCATGTGATTGTGAGCAAGCGCCAAATACACAAGCAGCGCCTTTGCCGATCGATAGGCAATTTTTCTGCCGGCAATCTCTTCTCCTTGAACCGACAAACTAAATCTGCCGAGAAGAGCAAGGTAAACTCCTGGGTGAGCGCTATTTACCTTCTCTACCTGCGCGTTCTTCACCGCAAAGTCTTCAGTCCAAGAATCCCCCGCTCCTTGCCGGGATACTCTCCATTTTGTTATGTCTCGTTTTCCCTCGTTTGAACGTAGGTAATGGAGCCATTCTTCTGGCATTTCTTGTTCTAAGCACTGCTGAAACTCAGACTCATCAGACAGAAGCGCTCTCACAAGCCACATGGCATTTTCAGGAACTCCATACTCAACCGCATCCAGCCAAACGGGAGCATGTCCGTTTACACTCTTAAAGAGAGCTTGATATATTGTTCTACATGCAGCTTTTAGCGATGGATAGGTAATTGCCTCAAGGCTCTTTTCCGAAGGTTTAACGCCCAAGAAAAATCCCGCAATATCTTCAATGATTTTTCCGACTTGCGCCACATATAGCGAGTCCCATTCCCTGCTCAGCAGCACCGCTCTTCTCGCCTGGAGCTGCGCTTTGGGATATGCTCTGCTTCTGAGGCTGAGAAGAGCTCCAATAAGAAGCGCGGGCACTTGAATCATACGATTACCCTGCAGTTCTGCTTGACTGATGAGCTGCTCGGTATCGTATAAGTCTCCCACAGAAGAGCTCTTTTCAAAAAGGTAGCGAAGGCATTTAAGTAATCCCACAGACCCCTTTAAGCCTCCGGCTTCACCTTCTTGTAAAAAGGAGAGCGAGCCTGAGGTGCGCGTGTCAAATTCTTTTTGATATACGCCCAGTAATGCGTAAAGCAATTCCACGTCAACAGCTTGAATTGACGAGGTTATTGATGCAGCTTTCTCATACTGCTGCTCAAGAAGCAGCAGCTGAAGGGCATACTTAAAATTTCCTTGCAAAGCTAAATCAATTGCGCGTTTATGTAGAGCAATTTTCTTCTCTAACGGACCCAGCTCAAGGTCTTCTTTCAACGGTGGCAGAGGCTTTTGTAAAATCAACTTCAGCATTGTCATATATGCCGTTTGCTTAAGAAATCCGTTAAATGAAGTGAGATTTTTGAATGCCCTATCAGCATCTTTGGTATTCATCGGACTCTTGGCGGTAGACAGCGAGTCAACCATTCCCTTAGCCGCCTTTTTACTTGAGTTATCGAGCATACAGTCAGAATGTGTGGCAGTAAGTGCGTTATCTACCAGCTCAATATATCCAGCATCTACAAATTCTGTTGCATGAGAAAGAACAATTTCCCAGATAATTTCTTCTCTAACCAGCGAGCTCACAAACGCAGCCTTAGAGAAATCTTCTCTATCGATGAGCAGGGCTATAGCTTTCAGAACAAGCTTTTCATGCTTACTCGCTAGAGCCACAAG
>JABZHU010000213.1:0-1479 GCA_015258705.1 Atopobium sp.
ACAATCAGCTGGTCTGCGCGGTTAGAACGCTTGCCAGCAGCAAGCTCGGTGCGAGAAAGGCCAACCAGAGCGCCGGTGAGCTCGTCCTGAGCAAATGCGACGTCAAAAGGCTTGCCACAAACGCCAGCAGCGCCGGTACATGCAGTACAAGCGGCTGTCTGCTCGCACTGGAAACAGAACATCTTGTTATCCACTATTTTTCCTCTCCATAAAACCATATAGCGAGAAGAGATTTGCTCTTCTGGGTTTCATGATTACAGGAATGTGGAATAAGGTATGTTGTAATTACAACAAAATGATTTCTATCCAGGAATTTTTTGGAGAGCATATGAACGTGCAAGACATCAAGCCCTCATTTTTGCTTAACACAATTGTGTTTAAAGGAGTAAAACCAGAGCTACTAGAGGCTCTTTTAAAGCATTTACGTGCTGTTGTACGCACCTATGAGCCTGGAGAGATCATTTTGTGCGCTGGCGACAAGGCGCATCAATTTGGCATTGTCATCTCTGGCGCTATCCACGTTGAGGGATCTGACGCTCAGGGCAATGTCTCTGTGATGGGAGCTTTCCATACGGGAGAAACCTTTGGAGAGGCATACGCGGCCCTTGGAAATGTGCCGCTTTTGACCTCGGTAGTTGCCACGGAGACGTCTGCAATTCTGCTGCTTGACCTGCGACAGATCACCACCAGAACGTGTGACATCTGCGGAGGCGTGGATATTATCACCAGAAACCTTATGGCTTCTATTGCGCAGAAAAACATCATGTTGAGCCGTCGTATTCAAGATGCTGCTCCAAAGAGTATTCGTGGCAAATTGATGGCGTACTTGAATACACGCTCACAAGCTGCGGGTTCATCGGAGTTTGATATCCCCTACAATCGCCAGCAGCTTGCCGATTATCTTGGTGTAGATAGAAGCGCTTTAAGTGCAGTAATATCTTCTTTAAGTAAAGAAGGCGTCTTTGAGGTAAAGCGAAGTCACTTCAAACTTTTATAACAGCAATTCAGCCTTAGGAGGCTTTTATGGCAGAGATTTATTTAGCAGGTGGATGTTTCTGGGGTCTTGAAGAGTATTTCTCCAGAATTAAGGGTGTTACTGCAACCACTGTTGGCTATGCAAATGGAAAGACCTTGGATACCAACTATCAGGAGGTCAAGGCCACAGATCACGCAGAAACAGTGCACATAACCTATGACCAGAGCGTTGTAAGCCTCTATGACATCCTGCGCTATTACTTTAGGGTTATCGATCCCCTCTCGGTCAATAAACAGGGCAACGACGTTGGTAGGCAGTATCGCACCGGCATCTATTACACAAACGACGCGGATTTGCCTGTTATTGAACGCATTGTGTCTGAACAGGAGTCGCTGTTTGGTCAGAAGCTTTCCGTTGAGGTGGAGCCACTAGATAACTACGTGCTTGCTGAGGAATATCATCAGGACTACCTGAAGAAGAATCCTGGTGGCTATTGCCACATC
>JABZHU010000073.1:0-6413 GCA_015258705.1 Atopobium sp.
ACTCAACAGAAGCCAACAAGACCTAAAACCTAAAACCTAAAACCTAAAACCTAAAACCTGCAAAACCTAAAACCTGCGAAACCAATGGAATTCATGGCAAACTAAAAGAAAGCTACGATGTCTCAATGAAGTTTGCAGTATCTAAAGTTAACCTTAAGAAACCATTTGTGCATAACTAATTTATGGTATCAAAAAACGCTATTTATCGGCAGTTTAAAGCGATCAATCAAAATGTAAAATCTTTAATTTGAATGGACAAAATTTATTCATAAATTGTTCTTTTTTAAATCATTCTATAAAAGTTACGTAGGCAATTGTCTTTCTCGTTAATCAAAATTTAACCCCTGAAATGGTATTTTATTTAATTTTTGGGTTGCAATCGCGGGTCTGCTGGCTAAAATACTCTCCATGTTATTTTTAATATTCGGCGCATTAGAGCGCTTTTGAAATGAGGAGATTCTATGCAGGCTAATCTGCAGGAGCTAAAAGAGACCTATTCGCGGCAGACGTATAGCGTGTTTTCGATCAACCGCCAACAGAAGATTGCTGACTCCCAAGTTACCTTTTCGCTTGCTCATTCTGTTTTCATCATTCCTGTTTTTGGAGCTGCCGAGATTACTATTGGTGGAAATGAATTTGTCTGCGAAGGAACCACGGTTGTACATGTTCCTGCAGGTCAGACCGTAACATATCGAACCCTTTACGGACGCTCGTTTGACCATGTAAACATCTACTATGATGGCATTCAGGGCGATGTCACCAGCCCAATCTTCAATGCCTATGCATTTGATCCTCAGGGATTCGACCGCATTCTTGATAAGGTGCTTGACCTGGAAAAACTTAACACCACCCCATCGCTGGACAATCGTGTTGCTCAGATTGTCAATGGCACCGAGCTCATCAAGTCTATGTTCCTACTCACCAACAGCCAAAAGGTTCAGGAGAGCATGGCCGAGGCTCGCACGTATATTGAGCTCCACTTTGCAGATCCAATTACCATCCCTGGCCTGGCTAAACGTTGCGGAATGAGCACTCAGCGTTTCTCCAACAATTTTGTCCAAACATTTGGCGTTCGCCCAATGACATTCATCATTGCAAAGCGTCTTGATCATGCTCAACAGCTGCTTCAATCTGGCCTTTCTGTGCGCGAGACTTCCGAGGCAGTTGGCTATAGCGATCCGTTCTACTTCAGCAGACTATATAAGAAGCACATGGGCGTTACGCCTCAAGACGTTCATGACAGCTATGAGGGAAACGTCCTGATTAAGTAGCTGTCGTTTAAGACTGCCTGTTGCTACTTGCAGAAATTACGCACCCAATTACTTGTGGCAAAGCTGATCGCAAGTTTTATTGCAAATCAAAGGGTCAGAACGTTCCGCTCTGACCCTTTTTGCATAATCAGGTCATAAAATGCATTCCTGTGAATACGTAATTTTTGAGCTCAAAATTATGTGCCAAAAAAGGTAAAAAACCCGTTTAGTTGGAAATGAAAATTGAAAATTAGCTGTTTTATCTCCAACTAAGACGATTTTTTACCGCGTCAAAAACTTTTATCTGGGCAAACGTTGTATGCAGAAAAATGAAACCTCCAACTAAACGCATTTTTTACCACTTGGAGACTTATTTGAGCATTTTCTGGAAGAATCTGAGGCATCCACTGCCCCTCCATCAGCCGCCCATCGCCATTCTTCGAGCAACTCTTGCATGGAGTCAATGCTGTTTCGCAGCACAAAAAATCCCAGCACCACTAGGTGCTGGGATTTTGTGCTTGAACTGTAGAACTTGTTAAGCAGCCTCAACAACTTTCTCTGAAGTGTTGTCTTTCTTAGCAAAGTGCTCAGCGACATAACCAGTAATCAGTGGTGTCAGGATTGCAGTAACGATAACTGCAGCTGCTACCTGTGCGTTTGCTGTTGCAAGAACAGCACCGCCATACAGGGCTGGGTTAGCCTCTGCCATGGCAGCAGGTGTAAGTGCATTTGCACCTGCACAGGAAGAAATAGCAACACCAGCAATACCACTTCCGCCAGTTGCACGATCAACAAAGTAGTTGATAAAGCCACCGCAAACGGAGCAGATAACACCAAGCAAAATACCTGCAGGACCAGCCATGATGAGGGAATCAAACTTCATAGTAGTTCCCATAGCAAAGAAGGTCATAACAATAATAGCTGGCAGCGCGCTGGTCAGCATCTTCTTCATGGATGGGAAGAAGTTGCCAAGCAGAATACCAATAATAATTGGCAGAACCGCACCAAGCAAAGACCAGTTAATTGGAGACTGACCAGTTGCACCAAGAGCAAGCATGGTAACTGGAGGGCCAACTACCAGCGTAGTAATTGCAACTGCACCCTGCTCATACTCGTTGCCATAATCAGCCATCAGGCCTGCATACATGGAGTTGTTTGCACCAGAGCAAGCAGCAAGGATAACCATAGAAGACAGGCCAAGCAGGTTGTCGTTCAAGAAGAACAGAACGGCCAGACCAAGAGCAACGCAGAAGATTACCTTAGAAATAATGATGATTGCACCGCGAAGTGCAGCCTTAGGTGCGCTCTTGAACGAAATTGTTGCACCAACACACAACATGAAAGCGCCAACCAGAGCAGCAGTACCCTTAACGGTCATTGCGGCAGTAAAGCTACCAAGCGTTGGAAAAACGTCTGGAAAAACTGTGTTCATGAAAACGCCGAGCAACAGTGGTACCAGGATGTTTGCACCTGGAATGCGGCCCAGAGCCTTAAATGGGTGCTGGATGGAGATTGGTTCTTTTTCAGCCATGTACTCCACCTAGTCCATTACGATGCCGCCATCGCAGTCGCCAATCTCACCGTTGACGAAGCTAGCAGCGTCGGAAGCAAAGAACAGAATCATCTGAGCTGGCTCAGATGGCTGAGCAGGACGGCCCAAAGGAATGATGCTGATGACCTTGTTGTACTTCTCAGGATCGTTGGAAAGTGCAGTGGTCATGCCAGTAATGGTGAAGGATGGGCAGACAGCGTTACAAGAGATGCCGTACTTACCGCCCTCTTTAGCGATAGCCTTGGTGAATCCGTTAACACCAGCCTTAGAAGAAGCGTAAGCAACGGTGCCAAGCAGGCCGCCGCCAATCTTACCAGCAACAGAAGAAACGTTGACGATGCGAGCGCCGCCACGGTCAATGAAGTGCTGCCAGAGAGCATGGGTCAGGTTGTAAGTACCAGTGAGGTTGGTGTTGATAGTCTTAGCCCACTCGACATCGTCGACCTCTGCAAAAGGAACAGTGCTTACGCGACCTGCGCAGTTGATAAGAACGTTAACGTCGCCGCACTCTTCAAGAATGCGAGCAACAGTCTTCTTAACTGCCTCGCCATCAGAAATGTCCATGAAGAAGAAATAGTTTCCCTCGCCAAGTTCCTGAACAAACTTCTGGCCAACCTCCTCCTTATCGAAAGAGCAAACAACTACGTGTCCGCCACCTGCGACGACACCCTTGGAAATCTCAGCGCCGATGCCTGAGTTGCCACCGGTGACCAGTACGAGCTTACCGGTAAAATCAAATGCCATGCTCTTCTCCTTTGAATATACGAGCACAAACCATTAGGAAACAACTAAATCATACCTGCATTTACGTAACAAATAAAAGAAAAATTATCTTCAGAAACACATTTTTTCATCGATATATTGCCTAGACAAAATAATTGTCATAAATGAAGCTCAATTTAAACAATTAGCTCTTAACAATCCTCTTTCAAATGTCGCAAGTTTCACAGGGTGATTACGCAACACACAGTAACTCCGATACGCTCGGCAACTCCGATGCATACAGTAACTCCGCAACGCACAGTAACTCCGATATGCTCGGCAACTCCGATACGCGTAATGCATCCAAAACACACCTTGTCATTACGGGTCATTTTATCATAAAGTTAGACATAGCTAACTTATAGGCATACAATAAGGCAAAAAACTATTAGTACCCTTCAATCTTTTGGAAAGAGGTTGTTATGAAGCATCTCTCTACTCGCGCTCCACTGGGCTTGCGCGCATATTATACCAGCGCCGCAAACTCAACCAGTTCCGTACGTTCTTCTGCACCAGCGTGCTCTCCCAGTGCTACACGCACAGGCGTCGCACAGCGCAGCTCGACTATGACCCGCAGGTCAGCGCTCACCTTGATTGGCGCAAGCTCTGCGGCCACCATCGCTTTTCTCGCCGCATGTAGTCCACGCGATTCTGCAGCCAGCTCAAGCTCCGCGCAAAACCAAAACTCCTCGGCTCCCCTCGTCTTGACCACCTTCACCGTGATCCAGGACATGGCTTCACGCGTTGCAGGCGAGTTTTGCCAGGTAGAATCCATCACCAAGGCCGGCGCCGAAATCCACGACTACGAGCCTACGCCCGACGACCTCAAGCGTGCGCAAAAGGCCCAGCTCATCCTCAACAACGGCCTGGGGCTTGAGCGCTGGTTTGAACGCTTTGTTGCCGACTCGCAAGCACAGCGCGCTGACCTCAGCGAAGGCATCACCGCCATCCCCATCGCAGAGGGTGACTACCAGGGTCAGGCCAATCCGCATGCGTGGATGTCGCCCGCAAATGGCAAAATCTATGTCGAGAATATCGTCCGCGCGCTCAGCAACCTTGTTCCTGACCACGCCAAAGACTTCGAAGCCAACGGTGACGCATACAAAAAGGAGCTCGACAACATCTCCTCTCACCTGATTGAGGAGCTTAGCACCCTGCCGGAAAGCCAGCGCACGCTTGTGACCTGCGAGGGAGCGTTCTCGTACTTGTGCCGCGACACCAATATGAAGGAGCTCTACCTCTGGGCCGTTAACGCCGCTGATGAAGGCACTCCGCAGCAGATTGCCAAAGTCGTCGAAACTGTAAAAGCCCAGCAAATCCCCGCAGTATTCTGTGAATCCACGGTAAGCCCCAAGGCAATGCAGCAGGTAGCCGACGAGACAGGTGCTGTCCTCAAAACTGACGAGAAAAACATCTTGTACGTAGACTCCCTCTCGGAAGCCGACGGCCCCGTGCCCACCTATCTTGACCTGCTGCAACACGATGCAGACGCAATCGTATCTGGTCTCATGGGAAGGTAATTGTTCGATGAATCTTTGTGTTTCGCAACTTTGCGCCTGGTACGAGAAAAAAGACCGCGAGAAACCCATCATTTATGACGTGAATTTCTCGCTTTCAACAGGAGATCTTTGCGCACTTGTTGGTGTTAATGGCGCCGGAAAATCTACGCTCTTCAAAGCTCTGATGGACACCATCGCATGGGAGGGGTCACTTACTTGGGGTCAGCAACCTCTTTCACAGGCCCGCAAGCAGGGAAAAGTCGCTTATGTTCCTCAAACGGAGGCAATTGACGCAACGTTTCCGCTGCTCGTAAAAGACGTTGTTATGCAGGGAAGATATGTTCATCAGGGTTGGATGCGCATACCTTCCGCTCAGGACAATGAGCTGGTTGCCCAGGCACTTGAACGCGTTAACCTGGCCGACCTTGCAGATCGTCCACTTGCCCAACTCTCGGGCGGACAAAGAAAACGTGTTTTTGTGGCACGCGGAATAGCGCAAGCTTCTGAGCTGGTATTTCTCGACGAACCGTTTGCGGGAGTAGACGCTCGCTCTGAGGCCATCATCACCGAACAGCTCAATAACCTCAGTAAAGAAGGCAAAACATTGCTCGTTTCAATTCACGACATCAATTTGGCCCAGCAAAAATTCCCGCTCTGCCTGGTCATCAATAAAACCATTACCGCACAGGGCTCTTCAAAAGAAATTCTTTCTGGAGATGCCCTTCTGCAGAACCTTGGTATTTCCGAAGATACCCACATTGAGGAGGTGCTCCATGCCTGAGGTAGACATTCTCCAATACGCATTCATGCAGCGAGCTCTCATCACCGGAATTGCAACCGCCATAGTCTGCGGGCTTTTGAGCTGCTGGATCACACACATGGGATGGTCGCTTATGGGCGACGCTATCTCGCATTCTATTCTCCCAGGCGTGGTCATTGCTCACCTGCTGGGGCTTCCCTATCTGGTGGGAGCGCTTGTGTTTGCTCTCATTACCGTGGTGTTGGTCGGACAAGTCAAAAAGAGCCAAATTGTGCGCCCCGATACTGCTATCGGCATTGTATTTACAACGTTTTTTGCACTAGGAACAGTTCTCATATCAAAGGTTCCAAGCCAAATTAACCTCTCACACATACTCTTCGGAAACCTTATAGGTGTCACTACTCCCGACATGCTGCAAGTTCTTTGTATTGGCCTGCCTATTGCAATCCTGCTCATCCTTAAAAACAAGGACCTGACCTTGCTTTCATTTGATCCCACGCAGGTTCAAGCAATTGGTCTTTCTACTAAAACACTCACTTCATTCTTGCTTGTTGCCCTAGCCCTCGCAATTGTCATATCGCTCCAGGCAG
>JABZHU010000214.1:0-1465 GCA_015258705.1 Atopobium sp.
GATTGGAGGAACAAACGTGGACCCGATTAAGTACGGCCTACTGTTTGAGCGTTTCCTATCCGACGGTCGAGGCAACGTGTCAAAGGTTGTCGTGGCTGAGCGCGCGTGGCTTGTTCCGTCTGCCGCTATGATTTTGTTGGAGGATGGGACGCGCAAGCGGTGCATGGACCTCGTGTTCAAGGATGACAAGTTGGGGCGTGAGCCGGACGTGTTGGACGACCATGCTCTTGACGCGTATCCGCTTGTTGGCGAGGATATTGCCGCCTAACCTTTGAGAGACGCCAGCCGAGCGCTTGGCGCAACCTCACGCAACCGACCGTAAACGCACCTACTGGTGCAGAAAGACGTTAACAGAGTAATGGCAACGAAGAAAACAACGACCAGCAACCCCGACAACGCGCCTGTGGATGGCAGCAAGGTCACCGATTTGACGACGGCGTATAGGCCGCGCACGTTCGACGAGGTTGTGGGTCAAGACGCGACCGTGAAGGGCGTGCGAGCGTATGTTGCGAAGGCCAGGGCCGCTCACGCGTCGGGCAGCACAAACTACCCTCATGGCCTCCTGTTTAGTGGCGAGTCTGGGTGTGGTAAGACGACGCTCGCCTATATCGTGGCGCGCGCCCTCGTGTGTGAGAACATTCAGCCTGGCTACAACCCGTGCGGCAAGTGCGACTCCTGCCTGTCGGTGTACGATTACGCGACGGGCGAGAGTAACCCGCTGTGCGCGAAGCGCGTGATCGCGTCCACTGGCACCGCAAACATGTCTGCCGTCGGCGATTTGATCAGTTACACGTCCGTCAGGTCTCCCCTGCCGTCTGGGTTGAAGATTGTCATTATTGACGAGTGTCACCGTATGAGTGCGGCTGCTCAGGACGCGCTGTTGGGTGAGTTGGAGGACGAGAACAAGGCGCGCGCTAAGGGCACGATTTGGATGTTCTGCACGACCGAGGCGAAGAAGGTTCAGCCTGCGGTGATGAACCGCACGACACCTTATGTCATCAAGGGCGTGTCGGACGAGAAGATGGCCCCACTGTTGCGTCGCGTGGCCGATCAAGCTGGCGTGAATGTTGACGATCAGATGGTGGATACCGCCGTGTTTTATGGTGGCGGTAGTATTCGTAGTGCGTTGCAGTATTTGGGTCAGTTGGCGGATGGTTTGCCTCTTGCTTTGCCGAAGTCGCTTGATTTGTTTGAGGCGATTTTGCGCGGCGATATGCGCACAGCAGTTAACGTGTACGCTGAGGACGAGGCAGGCGGTTTTGAGCTTGCTAAGCGTTTGCATAGCCATTTCGTTCAGGCGCGCAACTATTACCTAGAGCTGAATGATCGCGTTCCCGCCCAGGAACGTCAGCATAAGCCGCCGATTTACGACAAGGATCTCTTGCGTCACGGCCTGGTCGGCATTGAACCGTTGTTGGATTGCATGTGCGTGTTGTCGTCCACGCTACTGGATTACATGAAAACC
>JABZHU010000074.1:0-6336 GCA_015258705.1 Atopobium sp.
CCAGCGATTTTTATAGTTTGAACACATTTCAAAAAACGTCTTGAACTCATGTTATATAAATAATTTAATCAAAATATTTGGTACGTTGAAAAATGGCATTTAAATTGCTCTATTTTTAACGATTTTCTCGACATTTGTCATAAACGTGCAACGGATAAAAATTGTAATAGAAATGTATTAAATTTTAAGACAAATGTGAGTTATGCGAAAACTGAATAGTGGAAGCTGGATAGTTAACAATTTCATAAAATTTGAGCTTCAAAATTCTCAAGCAAGAGGGACTGTGTACACTAAGAAAAAGACAGTTAAGAGAATGCACAATCTGCGCAAATAATGCGTGAGAGATACGTTTGAATGTGTTGAGCGGGGAGTTATGGACTCAAAAATTATCGATGACGCTTTGGACTTTGTAAAAGAGGTCTTCTCCACAGATTTTAGTGGTCACGATTACTTCCACACATTGCGTGTGTACAAAATGGCTGTAAGAATTGCGCAAGAGGAGGGGGCAAATCAAGAGATTGTTGCCCTTGCTGCGCTTTTGCACGATGTTGATGACATCAAGCTTTCTCCAGAGACGCATGAGCATAAGGATAGAGCCGTTGGTTTTCTGCGCCAACATGCTGTCGACGAGGCCACTATCCAGGCAATTTGTACCGCAATCGATGAGGTTTCTTTCTCGGGAACAGACTCGGTAGTTCCTTCAACGCTTGAGGGTATGTGTGTTCAAGACGCAGATCGCCTGGACGCGCTTGGCGCTGTTGGCATCGCACGTACCTTTGCCTATGGCGGAAGTCATGGTCGCGGTATGTATGACCCGGATGAACCACCAACTCTCAACATGGGCGGCGAGGAGTATCACTCACACAAATCAACGTCGCTCAACCACTTCTACGAGAAACTCTTTTTACTGACAGACATGATGAATACGCGCAGTGGCAAAGAGCTAGGAAAAGCTCGCGAGAAGTACATGCGTGAGTATGTTGACCAGTTCTTAGATGAGTGGAATGGTAAACGTTAAGATATAGTTTTTAGCTATATGAATTAGTTAAGTATTTGTATTTCACAAGTGAAGTGCTGATTGTCATACTGGTTTCTCAGAAGCAGTTCTAAGGGGCTATGATGGCAATCAAAAATGATAAAACTACTCCACATCGCTTTGATGTTGTTGGCAGCTTTCTTCGTCCAGAGAATCTCAAGCAGGCTCGTATTCAGTTTGAAAAAGGTCAGATTGATGCACATGAGCTCAAGCAAGTAGAGGACAAGGCTATTACAGAGCTTATCCAAAAGGAGAAGCAGGACGGCCTTAAAGTCATCACTGACGGTGAGTTTAGACGTGCAACCTGGCACCTTGATTTTATGTGGGCATTCGAAGGTATAGGCCATGTGCCAACTAATACGGGACTTCCTTTCCACGATGAGACTGCAGAGATTGACGACACCTTCCTCGTAGGAAAAGTGGAGCTCACCAAAGAGCATCCGTTTATTGAGCACTTCCGCTTTGTTCAGCAGTTTGAGGACGAGACAACCGTTGCCAAGCTTACTATTCCTGCACCTGCACAGTTTATTGAGCAGTTCATTATGCCCATGAATCGCGAGCAGACTAACAAGTACTATGCTAACGACCAGGACCTTCTTGAAGATATTGTTGCTGGCTACGGTGCGTTTATTAAGCAGGTATATGCTGCAGGCTGTCGTAATCTTCAGCTTGATGACTGCTCATGGGGCGTGCTGGTTGACCCACGTGCAGAGCTTTTCTTTGGCGCTGACCAGGAGGGTCTTAAGAAGATTAAGGCACTGCTCTTGGAGATTAACAACCGTGTTCTTGATGCGGCTCCAGCTGACCTGACTATTAACACGCACGTTTGCCGTGGTAACTTCCACAGTACCTGGGCCTGCGAGGGTGGTTATGACGATGTAGCCGATGCCCTTCTTGCTCAAGAGCACGTAAACGCGTTCTTCTTGGAATTTGATGATCATCGCTCCGGTGGCTTTGAGCCCCTGGCTTCTGTTCCAGCTGGTAAAAAAGTTGTGCTTGGTCTGATCACCACCAAGCACGCCCAGCTGGAAGAGAAGGCCAAGGTTATTGAGCGTATTCATGAGGCAGCTCAGTACGTACCTTTGGAGAATCTCTGCCTTTCTCCCCAGTGTGGCTTTGCAAGCTGCGAGATTGGCAACAAGCTTACTGAAGATGAGCAGTGGGCAAAGATTACGCTTGTGAAAGAAATTGCTGAAGAAGTTTGGGGCTGAATATCAGTTTGTAACGGTTTGTCTGCTACTTACATGCCGTTTACCGAAGAGTTTCTGACCATACGTTCTTCTCGACTCCTGTCCACTAAAATGGACAGGAGTTTTTTATTGGAGCTAGACTTCGGAGGCAGTATGCCAAGCGAGAAGACCCGCTGCTTGCACCTCGTAAAAATTTTCGAGGAAGAAACTGATGACGATCATGGTTTAAGCACGCCTCAGCTTATTGAAAAGCTCGCAGAGCGCGGGCTAAGCGTGGAACGTAAAACACTCTACGATGACATCAAATCGCTGCAGAATTTTGGCTACGACATCCAGTCTTATCAGCGCCATCCTGTTGAGTATGGCCTGGCAACCAGGAAGTTTCAGGCTGAGGAGCTCATGCTGATGGCAGACGCTGTGCAGTCATCAAAGTTTTTGACGGAGCGCAAGGCAAATAACCTGGTGAGCCTTATTGGAGAGCTGGGTGGGAAGTCTACCTCTGATACGCTCAAGAAGCGTATCCATGTTGAGGGTCGTATTAAGTCGCAAAATGAGTCTGTGTTTTATGCTCTTAATGCTATTCAAACGGCTCTTTTGCAGAAGAAAAAAGTCTCGTTTAAGTACCGCAAGAAAGGCTTTAAAGATAAGGTTATTGAAGAGCTTCCCGTAAGAGAAGAAACGCCTGTTCAACTTACCTATATTGATGATTTCTACTATCTTATTGTGTGGAACGATAAGCATCAAAACTTTGTCAATTATCGCGTGGACCGCATGTTTAGACTTGAGGTCTCTGATGCTGACGCCACAGTTAACGAGCAAATCAAACAGTTTGATATAGATAAGTATCAAGAGCGTGTCTTTGGCATGTATTCGGGCGAGGTTGTTGAGGTAACACTTCGTGTCAATGAACGTGTGATGTGCTCGGTGTACGACCGCTTTGGTAAAAACATTATTTTGAACAATCCTAGTTCTGATGGAAGTACAGCTGACGTGCATGTTTCTGTAATGGAAGCTCCAACGTTTTACGGCTGGCTTGCAACCTTTGGAACAGATATAGAGCTAGTAGCTCCAAAGAAGACCAGACAGAAATATCAAGAGTATCTGAGCGGGATTCTTCAGAGCTACCAATCACAGAAAGAGGATTAGCTAAACCAGGTCAAAACAAGTAGTCTTTCTCGCGCCAATTAACGAGCATCAATGACGTAAAGGCCTGCTTTAACGAGAAGATGACCATGGTGATCACTGAGCTGTGTAATCTTGCAGGTAATAATGTTTTGATGTCCGTAGAAGAGCAGAGTACTCCAGAGTCAGTTGTTTTCTCTAGGAACAAAGCCCAGCTTATGGTCATTAGAGTACAGAGCAAGAGCCTCTGGGTCATAAGGGTTATCGCGTTCAGGAACAATGGTCAGATCTGAACCAAGTTTTAGTTGATCAAAAATAAGCGGAGCGTCGTAGTAGGGAAGACCGGAAATAACAAAGGAATCAACAAGTTTTGTAGGACTATACATAAGAGCCTCCTTAGAAGATGTTGATAACAGAGTACGAAATTGTGAAAGTCTAAGTGTCCAACAAATTGGACAGTATAAGAAAGCTGTAGGGTAGTAAAAAGCTTTAAAGGGAGCTTGTATGATTACCACTAAGAGATTGTTTCTTATTCCATGGCATGCATCTGATGCCAATGAGCTCTATGAATTGGCAAAAGATCCAGAAATTGGTCCACTTTGTGGATGGGAACCTCACAAAACTTTAGAAGATTCCAAGCAGATTCTTGCAAACGTGCTGTCCGATAAGTCCTGTTATGCCGTAAAAGACATGAGGACCGGTCATCTAATTGGTTCAATGTCGTTGGATTTTGAAGAAATTCCTGATCCAAAGGATTCCTCAAAGCAGCTGCATCAGGCAGAAATTGGCTATTGGATTGGTCGTCCTTATTGGGGGCAAGGGTTTGCATCTGAGGGTGCTCAAGCTCTTACCGCATATGCATTTGAAGAGCATGGTGTTGACCAGGTAATTATTAGATATCTTGAGCGCAATAAAAAGTCTGCTTCAGTGGCTCGTAAGTGCGGCTTCACGGAGATGGGCATTATTACAGACTTTAATAAGTACACAGGCAAAGAAGAGCAGTTTGGTATATCAATGCTCACAAAAGCGGACTGGGAACGTGTTCAAAAATAGCAGTTGTCCTCGCTATTTTGTGTGTTGATTCAAAATGTTATATAAGGCAAACTCGTATATGCAACGACAAAACTACAGGTAAAGTAAGTAAAACAGTTAGTGGACTAAAGATTCTTCTTGTAAGAAAAGCGAAAGAAGTCTGCATATGATGATTAATAAACGCCTCATTGCCCTCATTGAGGAGAGCAAAAAATATATTGGCTTGACCGTGCTTTACCAGTGGATTGCTCTGCTTGCTAATATTGTATTTATGTACTCTCTGGCAAGAATGATAGAAGCTTTGTTCATGGATTATTTTGTCCTCGAAGAGCAGTTGGTGTTTATTGCACTCTGCCTTATTACTATTGTGATCAGGTATTTCTGCAAACTTGCTCAGCACAAGACAAGCTTTTACGCAGCAAAAAGGGTTAAAAAGACCCTTCGCGAGAAGATCTATCAGAAGCTTTTAGAGTTTGGTCCCTCGTATAAAAATTCATATGCGACCAGTGAGATTGTTCAGCTGGCAGTTGAAGGCGTTGACCAGCTAGAAACGTATTTTGCGCAGTATCTACCACAGTTCTTCTATGCAGCTTTGGCTCCGCTCACACTTTTTCTTGTTTTGCTTCTTATTAGTCCGGTAGTTGGTATTGTTTTGCTGGTATTTGTTCCGCTCATTCCAATGACCATCGTTCTTATCCAGAAGTTTGCAAAGAAGCTTTTGTCTAAGTATTGGGGCCAGTATACGCAGCTTGGCGATACGTTTTTAGAGAACCTGCAGGGTCTAACCACTGCAAAGATTTACAAGGCTGATGGTTTTAAACACAAGCAGATGAACGAGGAAGCCGAGCACTTTAGACGTATTACCATGAAGGTTCTAACCATGCAGCTCAACTCCATCACCGTGATGGACGTGGTTGCATTTGGTGGAAGCGCGCTTGGTACAATTCTTGCAATTCAGCAGGTAAATGACCAGTTCCTCTTTATGTGGGAAGGCGTCTTTGTCATTTTGATTTCGGCTGAGTTCTTCCTGCCTATGCGTCTTTTGGGCAGCTATTTCCACATTGCCATGAACGGCATGGCAGCGTCGGACAAGATCTTTGACCTGCTTGATATGCCTGTTCGAGAGCAGGGTACCAAGATCGTTCCAGAGTCCAGTGATTTGACGCTGCGCAATGTCTCCTTCTCTTACGACGGCGAGAAACCCGTCTTGGTGAATGTTTCTTTTGGAATGCGCGCTAACTCTTTGAATGCGCTGGTAGGAGAGTCAGGCTGCGGAAAATCAACAATTGCAGCACTTCTGACCGGAAAACTCCGCTCGTATTCTGGTGATGTTCTGTTTGGAAATACCAGTTTGTCAGACATTTCTGACCAGAATTTGCTTCAAAACGTTACCTATATTGGTCATCAAGCACATCTCTTTATGGGAAGCGTTCGCTCTAACCTTGCCATGGGTAATCCAGAGGCTACTGAAGAACCGCTCTGGCACGCCCTTGAACAGGTTAATCTTGCTGAGTTCGTAAAGTCTTTGGGTGGACTTGACGCGCCAGTTGCCGAGAAGGGCTCCAACTTGTCTGGTGGTCAGCGGCAGAGATTAGCACTGGCCAGAGCCCTGCTTCACAATAGCCAGATGTACATCTTTGATGAAGCTACTTCAAATATTGATGTTGAGAGTGAAGACGTTATTATGCAGCAGGTTCATCAGCTTGCTCAGACAAAGATGGTGCTGGTAATTTCTCACCGTTTAGTAAACGTTAAAAATGCTGATCAGATTGTTGTTATGCAGCATGGTCGCGTTGTTGGAAGTGGAACGCACCAAGAGTTGCTTGCAACAAATGACGAGTACAAACGAATGACGCGGGCCCAGACTGAGCTTGAGAACTATGTGAAAGGAGTTGAGGCGTAATGAAAACAGAAGTTAAGAACAGCGCCACAACTGCACGTACTTCTCGCCGTAGT
>JABZHU010000075.1:0-6332 GCA_015258705.1 Atopobium sp.
CAATGGTAAAGAGAATGAGCTCAATACCAGCAACAAGACGGACAATGCCGTGGGTTTTCTCAAAGTCTTTAGCCAAGCTGATGCATTTCTGAAGAATATAGCAGCAATAAACTGCCATTAAGCTGCACAGCAGAAGCACAATCATGCTTGAAGAGAAACGACCATAGCCAACTGAGAAGGCAAAGATGACAATTCCAGCAACGCCAAGCGCACCAAGCATAGAGGAAAGCGCCATCATCAACTTAGTTCCACGATCCATACAAACCCCCAACAAGTCAGTTCACAAAGAAAAACGTACACAAGAGGAGCTAGAACAAATAAAACGACGTCAACAAAATAACTTACTTGGCTTCAAGAGACTTTTTAACTTTATGAGATCCTCGGGCAATAGCGCTGGCCATTGCCAAAAGTGCAAACAGCTCAATAAACTGCAAGGTAACAGATGGTTTAAGCACCAACTGTCCAACAACAATAGCAGCTAATACAACGCATGATCCAAAAATCATGGGATAAGCAGCAACAGCTCTATTAGGTACATTAGCCTCTCTAGCTGCATAACCACCAGTTAGAAGCGAGATCATACTTGCAAGCAAAAGAAGAGCGGAATCATTTGATGGACCAGCACCAATTACAAGAACCGCAACATTAACAAGACCTAAAAGTCCGCCAATCAAAAGCGCCAGACTGAAGAGCTTCATTTTACGAGTCTCAGGAGTCATATATCCCCTATCTATCAAATATCACTTTGGCTATTGTACCCGTCTTTTATATAAATTAAGTAATCGAATCATTGAACGGTAGAGTGTTTCGGTAAAAGAAATGGCGAGAAAACCAAAGGATTTCTCGCCACATGTGTATTTGGTGGGCCCAGAGGGATTTGAACCCCCAACCCAGGGATTATGAGTCCCCTGCGCTAACCGTTGCGCCATGAGCCCGTAAGAAAAAAGCGGCGACTGATGCCGCCGCCAGAATGCGTGGTGGAGAATAGGGGGATCGAACCCCTGACCTCATGACTGCCAGTCATGCGCTCTCCCAGCTGAGCTAATTCCCCGAACGTGGTGCGGGAAATACTATAGCAAACCAAAGCTCTGTTTTTATCGACAATTTTCTAATTGGTTGTATATTTTAAAGCTCGCGCTCTGGAAGAATCTTCTCTGCCAACCAAGAGGCAACCTCATCAAGGGCAACCTCAAAGCGCTCACCGGTAGCACGCTCTTTGACTTCTGCGATGCCGTTTGCAACGCCCTTCTTGCCCACAATAACCTGCCATGGGAAGCCAATAAGATCTGCATCTGCAAACTTAACGCCAGGACGCTCTGCACGATCATCAACAACAGTCTCAAGACCAGCAGCAACGCAAGCGTCAGCTACAGAACCTGCTGCGTCCCAAATCTCTGGGTCTTTGTCAGAAAGGCAAAGAACAGAAACCTCATAAGGAGCAACAGAGACTGGCCACTTGATGCCCTTCTCGTCATTGTATTGCTCAACCACAGCAGCAAGCAGTCTGGAAACACCAATGCCGTAGCAGCCCATAACCAGAGGCTTATCCTCGCCATTTTCGTCGGTGAAGGTGGCGTTAAGGGCTGAAGAGTACTTGGTGCCAAGCTGGAAGACCTGGCCAACCTCAATACCACGAGCGGCATGCAGAGGAAGGCCACACTCAGGACAAATATCGCCCTCCTGAGAAGTGACAAGGTCTTTCCACTCGTTAATCTCAAAATCACGACCAAGCTCAACGTGATCAAGGTGGTAGTCTGCCTTGTTAGCACCGCAGAGCCACCACTGACTATCCTCAAGAGAGAGGTCTCCAACAACGCGGATACCCTCAGGTAGGCCAACAGGTCCAATGAAGCCCTTGATGAGGCCATACTCTTCAAGCTCTTCATCGGTCATCATGTGATAGTCACCAAAGACGTGCTCAGCCTTAACCTCATTGAGCTCATGAGTACCTGGAACGAAGCACACAACTGGCTTACCGTTTCCGTCAACTAGAGCTAGAGCCTTACGAGTTGCGGCGGGTGAAACATGAAGGAACTCAGCTACATCATCAATGGAGCCAATACCAGGTGTGTGAATCTCACACATCTTGCCAGACTCACGCTCTTCTACGTTGATCTTTGCTGCAGCTGCCTCAGTATCTGCAGCATAGCCGCAATCGCAGTAGACCAGGCTTGCCTCGCCGGCCTCTGCCAGCGCCATAAACTCAACAGAGGTGTCTCCACCAATCTGACCAGAGTCTGCAACTACCTGCAGAGCCTTAAGACGTGTGCGGTCACAAACGTTCTGGTAAGCAACCTTCTCCTGGTCATAGCACTCTTGCAGCGACTCTTGATTTGCCGAGAAGGAATATCCGTCTTTCATAATGAACTCACGGCCGCGCATAAGACCAAAACGTGGACGACGCTCGTCACGGAACTTATCCTGAATCTGATAGAGCGTTACTGGAAGCTGTTTATAGCTCTTGAGCTCATTTCTAATAAGATCAGTGAAGGTTTCCTCATGAGTTGGGCCAAGAGCAAACTGACGATCATGACGGTCATGCATACGCATGAGCTCATCACCATAGACATCCCAACGACCAGACTCTTCCCAGAGCTCAGCGGGGGTCATAATAGGAACAAGAATCTCCTGAGCACCAATACCGTCCATCTCATCGCGGATGATGGCCTCAATCTTTAAAAGAGAGCGCCATGCAAGTGGCAGATAAGAGTAAAGACCAGCAGCGGTCTTTCTAATCATGCCAGCACGAAGGAGCAGGCGGTGACTTGCAAGTACAGCCTCAGCTGGGTCTTCTTTGAGTGTTGGTGCATACAAAGAAGACATGCGCATCCAGTGCTTCAAGGTAGTTTCCTTTCAATATGAAGTAATACGTATAGTTTACTTATTTTTTGCCAAAACGATTCTCAATTTCGGCGAATAGCTCATCAACAATCTTATCTTCAGGCACTTTTCTAATAGGATTGCCGTTTTCAAACAAAACTGCCTGACCTTTGCCGCAGGCAACGCCAAGGTCAACGCCCCTAGCCTCACCAGGTCCGTTAACAACGCAACCCATGACCGCCACAGAAATTGGAGCACGGACGCCATCCAAGCGCTTGGTAACTTCCTCTGCAATAGGAATCATGTCAACGCCACACCTGCCGCACGTAGGGCAGCTTACCAGCTCTGGCTTAATACGACGCATGCCAAGGGCTGCAAGAAGCTCCCATGCTACGTGGACTTCTTCTACGGGATCGGCTGTCAGAGACAGACGCATGGTATCACCAATGCCGCTCTCAAGCAGAATGCCAACTGCGGCAGAATTCTTTACCGTTCCCTGCCTCAGCGCGCCAGCCTCCGTAACACCTACATGCAGGGGAATCTGCGGAAGCTCTTTTGAAAGCGCACGATAGACCGCAAGCGTAGTGGGAACATCGTGAGCTTTTGCAGACAAGACAATATCGTCAAAACCGCGAGAAGAAAAATGCTCTACAAATGACTTTGACGACGCCACGAGTTTCTCGACAAGGGTCATATCTTGTCTTGTATCAAATTCTTTAGCAAGAGAGCCTGCGTTAACGCCAATTCTGATAGGAATATGGGCCTCTTTAGCTGCATCAATAACAGCGTCCACGCGTTCCATAGAGCCAATGTTGCCTGGATTAATACGAAGCGCAGCAGCACCTCGCTTTGCAGCTTCAAGCGCAAGCTTGTAGTCAAAGTGAATATCGGCGACAACAGGAAGTGGAGAGTATTTGCAAATCTCTTCAAAGCCATCAAGCGCTTTTGCGTCAGGAATTGCTACACGAATAATCTCGCACCCTGCCTCTGCAAGCTCCTTAATCTGGTGGAGCGTGGCATCTGGATCATCAGTTTTGGTGGTGCACATGGACTGAACAGAAACGGGGGCGCCACCGCCAACCTGGACAGATCCGACCATAACGGGACGAGTTTTTGTGCGAGCAATCTCAGACATAAAATCAGCTACCTAAACAGCAAATGAAGGATATCGTTTCGGAGCGCTACAACAAAGACAAACAGGAAAAACGCTAGTCCAATGTAGGACAAAATGTTTTGAACTTTGATAGACAGAGGCTTTCTGATAATCACCTGAATTACCTCAATCAGAATCTTTCCGCCATCGAGCGGTGGAATGGGCAAAAGATTCATAAAGCCAAGTGACATAGAAATGGCTGCTACCAGCATAATAAGGGTCGAGAAACCCTCTGCAGCAGCTTCTGAAGCCATGACAGAAATACCCACAACAGACGACGACTGATTGAGAACTTCCATAGTCTGCGTTGGAATGAGCAGCCTTAGGGCAAATTGCCCAACCTGTGCAGCATACGATACAGCTGCTGCAGACGCGTCAATAAACGAGAAGTGATACATGGTCATAACAGGTGTCACGCCAATGATCTTATCGTCAGGACGCAAAACCGGCTTAATGGTAGTTTCAAGCTGAATGCCATTGCGCTCATACGTGACTGGGATATCCTTGCCTCCATTGGACATTGCATCTTTGATAGCAGCAGTAAGGTCTTCCCAGGTATGCACCTCTACTTTGTTAAAGGTAAGAATGGTGTCTCCGGGAGTAAGACCAGAAATGGCTGCCAGAGAGCCAGACTCAACTGAGCCCAACTGTGCCTTGTTTTGTGCGGCAGGAACACCAACAAACATGAGAGAGCCTACGACCAGCACAAAGGCAAGCGCAATGTTGACCAAGGGTCCACCCAAAATCATGAGGAGGCGCTTGGGAACGTTTACGCCAACATACGTATGAGCCTTTTCTTGAGCAAAGAAGTCCTGAGCAGACATCTGTGGAACACGAGGCTCCCCTGCCACCGTTGAGCCTTCCAGCTCAAAATTGTGACCGCGGTCATACTCACAGCGCAGCTCAGCATCTCGTGCAAGAGTCTGGAACGTGGTGTGCGCTAGCTCATCTGACTCTTTGACAAGCTCAATGGAGCCCCAGTCTGCAAGGGTGTACAGCAGATTATAAGCGCGATCATCCTCGCAGTTGAGTTTTGCGGCAAGCGTGCCAACCTCAAGTGAGCCTGCTTCTTGAACACTCATCAGAGCCTGTGGAAGCAGCTCGTCAAGCTCGCCCTCCATACCGCAGATACGCGTATAACCACCAAAAAGAAGCGGTGTTACGCCAACCTCGGTGCCATACTTCTTGCTCTTATGAGAAAGCTTGTACTTGAACGGCATGCCCAAGAAAAACTCAGTGACACGAACGCCACACAGGCGTGCCATACCGTAATGGCCAGCCTCGTGAACAAATACAAGGAGCGAGAGGACCAAGAGTCCCCAAAAAATTGGTGAAAGAATAGCTAACAAATTCACAAAATTCCTATCCCACAAAAGAGCGAGCTAAAGCTCGTGCTTCTGCGTCTACAAGCGTCAATTGTTGAAGGTCTTCTACCCTTTGGACATGAGAGGCATTCATGGTCTCTGCAACAATGCGCTCGATATCAAGAAATGAACATCTTCCTCGCCTAAATGCATGGTTAGCAACTTCATTAGCAGCATTCATAATGCAGGGAAGCGTTCCACCAACAGTTCCCGCATGACGAGCAAGAGCTAGGCAGCCAAAGGTCTTCTCGTCAGCATAATCTCCTGTAAGAGGAGTTGTCTCTTGCCACTCAACCGGCTTGGCGATTGCTGGCCAGCGGTGCGGATAGCTCAGTGCAAACTGGATTGGCAGCCTCATGTCAGAGGCTCCAAGCTGCGCCTTTACGGAACCGTCCACAAACTCAACCATAGAGTGGATGCGGCTCTGACGATGTACCAACACCTCAAGCTTGTCCATTGGGGTTTCAAAGAGATGATGAGCCTCAATAAGCTCAAGGCCCTTGTTCATGAGCGTGGCGCAGTCGATGGTGATCTTGGCACCCATCTTCCAGGTTGGATGAGCTAAAGCGTCGTCGTCCGAGACGTGCTTAAGCTGCTCACGAGAATATCCGAAGAACGGACCGCCAGAACAGGTGAGCCAAATCCTCTGGATGTCAGCGGGTCTCTCGCCAATAAGGCACTGGAAGATGGCACTGTGCTCGGAGTCAACAGGAATGAGCTGGCCAGGCTTAACCTGCGGCATCAGAAGGTCTCCGCCAACAACAATGGACTCCTTGTTGGCATATGCCAGCACCTTGCCAGCCTTTACAGCGGCTAGACCAGCGTAAATGCCAGCCTCTCCCACCACTGCGTTGACTACGCAGTCAACCTCATCCAGTTCCGTAAGCGCCTGAACTGCCTCGGGACCAAAGGTTGCCTTGCAGCCTTGAGGCAGTGCGTCGAGAAGAACCTCTATACAGCAGGACTTCCTGATCCAGACCTATTGATTCGCACGT
>JABZHU010000215.1:0-1419 GCA_015258705.1 Atopobium sp.
AGAAACAAGAGCTAAGCGGTCTACCATCGTAATGTCATCAGGCTCAATCTCGCGGCGAATATCGCTGATGATGGAATAGACCGTGTCCTTTACATCGGAGGCATTTACCACGATACCAAACGAATCAACGCCTGTTGGGATGTGCTCAACAGAGACGCCGTAACGCTCAACAATATTGAGTGCGCGGCTGATGACGCCAACTTCGTTGGACATGTGAGCCTTCTTGACGTGAATAGCCAAGAAGTCTTTCTTGCCTGCAATGCCTGTAATCAAGTGCTCGTTTGTATCGCCATCTGCGGTCTCACGGATAACCGTACCCGTGTCTTCTGGACGGTTGGTATTCTTAATCTGAATTGGAATGTTTGCCTCACGAACAGGGAAAATTGCCTCTTCCTGAAGAACGGAAGCGCCCATGTAAGAAAGCTCGCGCATCTCGTCAAAAGTAATGCGGCCAATAGCGCGTGGATTCTGAACAATGCGAGGATCCGCAGAAAGGAAGCCAGAAACGTCAGTCCAGTTCTCATACAAGTCAGCATCCAGGCAGCGAGCGACAATTGCGCCGGTAATATCGCCGCCACCGCGCTGGAACAACTTAATTGCACCGTCAACGGTAGCACCGTAGAAGCCAGGCAGCACAAACGAGCCGCTGCGAGCAACAACTTCTTTAAGTCTAGAAGCAGTGCGCTCCATATCAATGGTGCCATCATGATGGAACAGCATAACATCCGCTGCGTCAACAAAGGGCAGGCCAAGATACTCAGCAAGAATCTGGCAGGTAAACCACTCGCCCCTACTTACTACATACTCTGGCGAGAAGGACTTAATGTTTGTAGCAAACTTCTCAAACTCCTCGGCGACAGGCCATGCAACTCCCAGTTCATCAGCAATCTCCACAAAGCGAGCCTCGATGTCTGCAAGTAAAGAGGTGCAATCAACGTGATACTCAATGTGGGCATTTACCAGCAGCAAAAGATCCGTAATCTTGTTATCGGTTGAGTGGCGCTTTCCTGCTGCAGACGAAACAATAAAGCGTCTATCAGGGTCAGCTTCAACAATAGCTTTAACTTTTTTGAACTGCTCTGCAGAAGCAACACTTGAGCCGCCAAATTTTGCAATTTTGATCATTTCTAATTCCTCTTTTCAAGTGCAGCCATAAAGGTTGTAGGGTCTTGCGAAAGTGCGCTGGTAAGAAGCTCACGTGCCTTCTCGGCACTTAGATTTTTAACCAACTGAGCACCCGGCTCCCAGAACGTACCACCTGGAATATCGGCCTGCGTCCTAAACACATAGTCGGAAACAAGTAGCTCTGGATTATACGAAAGACCTGCCGAGAAGGTCTGCTGACCCCCAGCAGGCGCCGCGGCTCAGTCAATAATATCCTGCACGACGGCGTTTGCCGTTGGGTCGCCACCGGCGCCC
>JABZHU010000076.1:0-6188 GCA_015258705.1 Atopobium sp.
GATTAAGGGGGATGTATGCAGGTTTCTGATAGAAATAAAAACACACGCAGCATCGCCGTTCTTGCTGTTGTTTGCTTTATTTTGCAGATTATGCTTACACCACAGGTTTCTTTTGGTGGGGGAGTCATCAATTTTGCACTGATTTTCTCGGCAGCTATTGCCCTGAGATATGGTGGTAAAACTGGCGTAATAAGTGGCTTTATTGCAGGTCTAATCTATGATCTGACTTCTGCCAATCCCATTGGCCTCATGGCGCTCTTACTTGTGGTCAGCTCTTATTTTATGGGTCAAGAGGTTAGAGACAGAGTTTCTGGCAATTTTGGCACCTCTATGGGTTTTGTGGCGCTTCAGACCTTTGGCGTTACCTTTATGTACCAGCTTATTAACTCTTTGATTGGTTCTGGCGGCAACTTCTTTGAGGGACTGCTGTTTAAGTCATTCCCCACCATGCTGTTCACAATTTTGGCAGCGCTTCCTGTTTTCTATATGCTTTCGCATTCCCAAAGATCTCACTCTTCTTTGGGTGGAACAACGCTCTATCGCGGATCTCACCGAGCTCCACAGCGCCTTAAATAAGGGGATAGTATGAATTTCACCCTTGTTATCCTTGCTTGTTGCGCTGTTGCAGCAATTGGTTTGATCATCGTATACCTGACCTTTGGTAGAAAAGATTCGCCATTTACCTTTGATATTGGCGGTGGCGCGCCTAAGGCTTCCGGTGGCTCTGATGGCTCTGCCGAGAAAACCCTCTCGTCCAGACTTATCGGTTTTGCAATTGCCGTCGGCGGTATGTTTGCCGTGCTTATTGGTCGTCTTTGGACCATGCAGCTCTTATCGTCAGCTGACTATACTGAGCAAGCAGAGCGCAACCGTACGCGCACGGTTACCACCGCAGCGCCTCGTGGCCGTATTCTGGACAGAAATGGCGTGGAGATTGTTACCAACAGGCCAAGTCCAACAGTAGTAGCTCGAGCAGATGTTGCAGAAGACTACGTTAAACTGCAGATTCTTGCCAACCTCTTGGGCATGCCCATGCTGGCGGTGCGCAGAAAAATTATGGATACCTCAGATGGTGCTCAGGCGCTTCGTACCGTTTCTGTAGACGTATCTAGGCGCGTAGTTGCCTACATTTACGCTCACGGTGCTTTGCTTGACGGTGTTTCAATTGAGGAGCGTACGCAGCGCGCCTATCCAAACGGTTCTCTTGCAGCTCATGTTGTTGGCTATACCGGTACCGTTACGCAAGAGCAGCTTGAGAGCAGTAAAACTGCAGATGGCGGCTTTGTGTATGCCCACGGCGATATCGTGGGTCAAACGGGTGTGGAGTATCAGTACGAGTCTGCACTTCAGGGCGTTCGTGGAGAGCAGACGGTATACGTTGACGCTGCAGGTAACGTATTGTCGCACTCAACGTCCATTGCCCCCCAGAGTGGCTCAGACGTTGTCCTGACCATTGACGCTAACATTCAAAAAGCTGCAGAAGCATCGCTTGTCAGTGTCATCAACACGGTTAGGTCCCAAGACTTCCAGGGCCGTAGTGCAAGCGTAGTTGCGCTTGATTGTACTAACGGCGAAGTCATTGCCATGGCAAGTTACCCAACGTATTCTCCTTCAATGTTTGTTGGCGGTATTGCCAGTTCTGACTGGGACACGCTTTCTTCTGAAGAGGCAAACTACCCGCTGATGAACCGTGCTATTGCCGGCCAGTATCCAACTGGTTCTACTATTAAGGCACTTACTACCTTTGCTGGGCTCAAGTACGGCATTTGCGATGGAAATTCCAGCTGGTATTGCACAGGTTTTTGGACAGGATTTGGCGAGCAGTACGGCATGCATTGCTGGCTGCTTTCTGGACACGGCACCGTTAACCTTATTACCGGTATCACCAACTCGTGCGACATTGTTTTTTATGAGATTGGTAAGGGCTTCTTCTACAACAACGATCATCCCGAAGGTATGCAGGAGACATTCCGCGCCTTTGGACTTGGAGCTCTTTCTGGTATTGACCTTCCAGAAGAAGCGTCTGGTCGTGTTCCAGATGCTGAGTGGAAGTGGAATTACTTTACCAGCTCGCCTGATGATGCTCGTAAGTGGCAGGGTGGTGACAACTGTAACCTTGCTATTGGCCAGGGCGACTTGTTGGTAACCTGCCTTCAGATGGCAAATGCGTACTGTGGCATTGCAAACCGAGGTCCAATTTATAAGCCACATGTTCTGAAGAGTATTAACGCCAGAAACGGTAACGGCTCTGTTATTGAGTACAAAAACGAGGTCATTCTGTCACCAGAAGAAAAAGATGAACACCGAGACATTGTTGCTCGTGGTCTTTATGGCGTCGTCTACGAGGAGTCCGCTTCTCAGACTATCCACTGGACCAACCTTGATGTCACGGTTAATGGCAAGACGGGTACTGCTGAGCAGCAGTCTATTGGCGAGCCAGTTGGTTGGTTTGTTGGTTATGCGCCTGCTGATAAGCCTCAGTACGTTGTTGCTGCCAACCTTGACTGTGCGCCTTCTGGTGCAGGTTCTGGTATGTATATTGTTCGAGACGTCTTTGGCGCAATTTATAATCAGCCAGACAATGTTGGTAGGTAAGGAGGCGAGAAACCCATGGCACTTGATTCATCTGCAGTTACAAAACAGAGAATGAACTCTCCCTTTAGAAGGCGAGGAGGTATTCCTTCAGGCGGTCTTGCTAAGAAAGAGAGGCTTACTGGTAAGAATGTTCTGAACAATCTTTATCTAGCGCAGCTTGTTCCCGCGGCTCTTCTCGTCCTCATTGGTATTGTGGTTATTTGGACCGCATCAATGAACATTGCCGAAGCTAGTTTTCCTAGGCATCTTCTTGGTATTGGCCTGGGCCTTGTTTTTGCCACGCTTATGTGGCGCTATGACTATAGAGCACTAGCAAATATGACAAACGTGCTGCTTGTTGGCGTTGTTGTATTGATGATTTTGCCTAAGGTTCCAGGCTTTGGTGTCTCGGTCAAGGGTATGACTGGTTGGGTTAATATCCCGTTTGTTGGCTTTAGATTTCAGCCGTCTGAGCTGGGAAAGATTGTCACAATCTTCCTTATGGCTTCAGTGTGCGCTCAGTATAACGGCAAGGTAGAAACACTGAGAGACTATGTAAAGCTTTGTGGAACGCTGATGGTTCCCTTTGGCTCCATTATGCTTTTGCCTGACCTGGGAACTGGTCTGATTATTTTGGTTATCGGAGCTACTATCATCATTTGCTCCGGCGCAAAACGTTCTTGGATTCTTGTGACCGTTCTGTTGCTCGTTGCCGTTGTAGCTCTTGTTGTTGTGACTTCTATGATTCCTGGTATTCCTCACATCCTTAAGGAGTACCAGATGAAGCGTCTTACCGTCTTCTTGGATCCATCCGTTGATCCGTCAGGAGATGGCTATAACCTGCAGCAGGCAAAAATTGCCGTAGGTTCTGGTGGCTTTATTGGAAAAGGACCAGGTAACGCTACACAGGCAAGTGGTCGATTCTTGCCTGAGGCACACACAGACTTTGTTTTTGCGCTCTTCTCGGAAGAGTTTGGCTTCCTTGGTGCATTCATTATGCTGTCGCTCTTTGCATGGATGATTTTTGCAACTATTCTGTTTGCCATGAAGACCGAGAATACCTTCTCCAAGCTGGTACTTGTTGGTTGTGCGGCCATGTGGTCGTTCCAGGTTTTGCAAAATGTTGGTATGTGTATTGGCATCATGCCTATTACCGGTATTCCACTGCCTTTTATCAGCTTTGGATCAACATCGATGATTGCCCAGCTTGTTTCTGTAGGACTTGTCCAGTCAGTTTACAGACATAGAACTAAGGCGGCATAAGCTATGGCAAAAAGGAACAGCTTAGGCAAGCTTGCAACTTCTGTACTGCAGGAATTCCGCGGCTCACTCTCATCTCTTGAGCCAACCTACACGCATATCTATGTTGATTCCCTTGCCTCTGAAGAGGCAATTCTTGCTGTTCATACGTATTTTATGCCAGAGAGAACAGATGCTACGGTGCGCGTTTCTAAACTTGTCGATGGCGTCTCGTTTACTTCTGGAGGTACTGGTCGTGCGGGAAAGAATGCCGCTATTCCTGATATTGCGGTGATTATTCCTACACCAACATCACAGTATGAGGATACTCTTACCATGTTGGTAAGTCATTCGATTCCTTGTGCCGTGGTTGTTGAGTCTGCAGTTGAAGCGCCAAAAATCGCTGACACGCTCTACAACACAGGACTTATTAGTATTGTTGCAGGTACTACTGAAGAAGTGCTCTTTGATCGACTCTCTTCATGGATTGCCACTGCAACAGAAAAATCAGTCTCTTTTGCGGCAGCATACCCTCTTTGTAGAACTCACGTAGTCAAGCAGATAACTGCTGCTTGTGCTAAAGAAAATGCAGCTATTGGTGCTGTAGCCTTTGTTCCTGGCTCTGACATGCCACTGATGACTGCACGTCAGATTAGACTTGCGCTTGATATTACCGCTGCTTATAACATCAATATGAGCGTTGAAACCATCGCCGAACTTCTCGGCGTTGTGGGTGCGGGCTTTGGATACCGTACCGTTGCACGCACGGTTGCAGGC
The DNA here is from genome assembly GCA_015258705.1 of Atopobium sp. GTDB lineage: Bacteria > Actinomycetota > Coriobacteriia > Coriobacteriales > Atopobiaceae > Lancefieldella. Next base: position 4,591 of record JABZHU010000076.1, read on the forward strand.
GCTGTTCCTGGATTTGGCTGGGCGCTTAAGGCTGGTATGGGATACGCAGGAACTCATACGACCGCTCGCGTCATTCACTCATATGCTCGCAAAATTGCTCAGAAGCGCGATGGGGTAGCAACTGATTCTACAAGCAAGACCAGCGCCTCGAGTGCTTCTACAGACGCAGCCACAACAGCAGATACAACTTCACAATCAAATACCGTAGAGATACCAATCACACAGTCCCTCGCTAAAAGATAGAAAGTAGACTATCGTGCGTGTTAAACGAGAAAATCTCTTCCATCTCATTGAGCCCATGCTTCCGCATGTCGAGAAGCCCTCAAGATATTTGAATCACGAGTGGGGAGCTGTAGAGGAGCAAGAAGGTCCTTTTCACGTTTGTATGGTTTACGCCGACGTGTACGAGGTGGGTCAGCCTAATTTGGGCATCGCTATTTTGTATAACGCTCTGAATAAGGCACCTTATATTTCTTGTGAGCGTGCCTATCTGCCTTGGACAGATATGGCAGCTTTGATGCGCAAACGCAATGTTCCTCTGCTTTCTTTGGAGGGTGCTGCACCTCTAGCATCTTTTGATGTGGTGGGCTTCACCCTTGCGCATGAAATGATTGCTACCAATATTATAGAAACGCTTGATTTGGCTGGTATTCCAAAGCTTTCCGAAGAGCGTGATGAAGAAGATCCACTTATTTTTGGTGGCGGTCCATCTGTTTGGAACTCAGAACCCGTTGCTCCTCTTTTTGATGCCATTCTTTTAGGTGATGGTGAAGAAGCACTGGTAGAGATGTGCGAGTGTGTAAGAACTTCCAAGCTGAACGGGGTTTCTCGCCAAGAGATTTTGCATAGGCTGTCTCAGATTCAGGGCGTTTACGTGCCATCGCTCTATCAGATTGTGCATGATGACACCGCAACACGCTGGGGTTATGCGGTCCCTAAAGAGGGAAGCAATGCTCCAAGCGTGGTTTATAAGCGCTGTCTGCCAGATCTTTCGGTGACTGACCCTGTGGCTCAGCGCATTGTTCCGTATACCGAGATTGTGCAAGATAGGCTGGCGCTTGAGATTCAGCGCGGCTGTGCTCGTGGCTGCAGGTTCTGTCAGGCTGGTATGACGTACCGACCTGTGCGTGAACGTCCAGCTCAGCAAATTGTTAAAGCAGGCGAAGAAGGCCTTTTGAAGAGTGGCTACGACGAAGTTTCACTCACGTCGCTCTCTACAACGGACCACTCTCAGTGCGGCTATATTCTTCGCCGTATGAATTCTGATCTGCGTAAACGCGGCGTGCGCATCTCTATTCCGTCACAGCGTATGGACGCTTTTGGCGCGGAGATGGCAGACGCAGTTTCTACCTCAAGGCGCGGTGGCCTGACATTTGCACCAGAAGCGGGCTCTCAGCGTATGCGCGATGTTATCAACAAGAACGTTACCGAGGATGATCTTGAGTCCGCAGCAAGAAATGCGTTTGAAAACGGTTGGCGCCGCATGAAGCTCTACTTTATGATGGGCCTTCCAACCGAAACCGATGAGGACATCCAAGCTATTCCTGCAGTTGCAAAGCGTATTTTGGACATCGGCCGAGAAATTGGAGGCAAGGGCG
>JABZHU010000077.1:0-6177 GCA_015258705.1 Atopobium sp.
CGACCAAACTAGCTGGCCTTTCTCCAAAACAAGTACCTGGTCAGCCCCGGGAAGAGACTCAAACGAATGAGAAATCTCAAGCACGCCCATTCCGTTTGTAACAAGGGTATTTACCAGGTTAGAAAGGTGATTTCTGAATCGAGTATCAAGCTGAGCAAATGCCTCATCAAGCACCAGATAACGTGGATGCACTGAAAGCGCTGCTGCAATAGAAACAAGCTGCTGTTGGCCTCCAGAAAGCGTATGGGTAGGCGCATCAATCAAATCGGCAATGCCACAAAGCTCCAGTGTTTGAGTAACACGAGAAACTATCTCTTCTTTTGGTAAACCAAGATTAGCAGGGCCAAAGGCAACCTCATCAAAGACAGCTGCACAAACAAGCTGCGCTGTTGGATCTTGACGAACCATTCCCACAGCAGAAGAAATTTGAGTAGACGGCACTACGGCAACTGAATTGCCGTCTACTAAAACCTCTCCGGATAGAGGAAAAAGTGATGCATTACAAAGATTTGCAAGTGTTGATTTGCCTGAACCATTGTGACCAAGCACAACCGTCCTAGAGCCCGGTTTTAGGGTAAATGAAACGTTATCAAGGGTTAGTGCCATTGGGTGCGGAGATTGGCTCTCAGTGGCTCCTATGGCATCTTCAGAAGCAGAGTCAGTCGTAGATTGCGCAGCAGCTAACGTACTGTATGCGAAAGATACGTTTTTGAACTCAATCATGACAACCCTCCTTTATTTGAAAAAGAGGTCCCAGCAAAAAGCCAGGACCTCTTCAGATTCACTTTGACAGAAGTTACTCTGCAGCCTCTTCGGTCTGCTCGGTCTCCTCTGCTGGAGCCTCGGTCTCCTCTTCCTTTACAGGAGCAGGAGCAACCTTGGTAGCCTTAGCCTTCTTGTTAGAAGCCTTTGGCTGAACTGGCTCGGTAACGAGCTCAAGGATAACAACCTCAGAAGCATCGCCCTTACGAGGACCAAGCTTCATGATGCGGGTGTAGCCGCCGTTGCGGTCAGCCCACATACCCTGAGCAGCCTTGTCAAATACCTCACGGACAAGCTCTGCGTTACCAACCTTGGCCATAGCAAGACGACGAGCGTGAAGGTCGCCGCGCTTTGCCCAAGTGATGACCTTGTCGACCTCGCCGCGAACTGCCTTAGCGCGGACGTCAAGAGTCTTAATACGATCGTTAGTGAAAAGGGCTTGGATCAGGCTCTTCTTGATGGCCTTGGTGTGGCTAGCATCAGTACCAAGCTTCATGCCCCTCTTCTTATTGTGCCTCATAATTTACATTCTCCTATGCGTGACAAGGCGCGACTAAGCCTTAAGGGACAGGCCCATGCTCTCGAGCTTTTCCTTGACTTCTTCAATAGACTTAACACCAAAGTTTCTGATGTTGAGAAGATCGTTCTCAGAGAAATCAACGAGCTGACGGACAGAGTGAATTCCTGCACGCTTGAGGCAGTTGTAAGAACGGACGGAAAGGTCCAAATCCTCAACCTGCTTCTCAAGCTCGGAATCGTCCTCGACATCTGCCTTAGCAAAAATCGAAGCCTCTTCCTGAGTCTCGTCAAAATCAGTAAGTCCCATGAATGCGCTCATGTGCTGGTTAATGATGTTTGCAGCCTCAACGACAGCCTCGCGAGGGCTGATTGCACCATTGGTCTCAACCTCAAGCACCAGACGATCATAGTCGGTGTGACGGCCAACACGGCAAGGCTCAACAGCCTTAGCGCAGCGGCGAACTGGCGAGAAGATCGAGTCAACGTGAATGAATCCAATTGGATCGCTCTCACGCTCGTTATCCTCACCGGAAACATAACCGCGGCCATTACCAAGGCGAAGTCTCATGGAAAGATGAGCTCCCTCAGCAAGGGTGCAAATGTGCTGAGCTGGGTTAACCAGCTCATAGCCCATAGGAACATCAAGATCAGCACCAGTGACTGTGCAAGGACCATCAACAGAGATGGAAGCCTCAGCCTCATCAGAGTTGTTGGTGTTGCGGAAAACTAGGCCCTTAACGTTCAGAACGATGTCAGTAACGTCCTCATAGACGCCTTCAACCGTAGTGAACTCATGCTGAACGCCATCAATCTGGATGGCCTCAACCGCAGCTCCCTCAAGAGAGGAAAGCAGTACGCGGCGGAGGGAGTTGCCAAGCGTGTCACCATAGCCACGCTCAAGCGGCTCTACGCTCACACGAGCGACGTTTGCGCCGATTTCATCTACCGACACGTTTGGTCGGATAAATTCGGACATTGCTACCTCCAAAACGGGTCGGGCTTACTTGGAGTAGAGCTCGACGATCAGCTGTGCGTCAATCTCAAGGTCGATCTGATCGCGGGTTGGAAGCTGAAGAACAGTGCCCTGCAGCTTCTCAATGTCAACCTCAAGCCATGCAGGAACTGCCATGTGCTCGGAGGAAATGAGAGCTTCCTTGATTGGAAGAAGATCCTTTGCCTTGGAAGCAACAGCGATAACATCGCCGCTCTTTACGCGATAAGAAGGAATGTCAACGCGCTGACCGTTAACGGTAATGTGACCGTGACGGACAGTCTGACGAGCCTCTTTACGTGTACGAGCAAAGCCAAGGCGGAAGATGACGTTGTCAAGACGAGTCTCAAGGATGCTCATCAGGTTGTCACCAGTAATGCCTGGGTTCTTCTTAGCCATCTCATAGTAGCCGTGGAACTGGTTCTCAAGGACGCCGTAAATGAACTTAGCCTTCTGCTTCTCACGGAGCTGCATACCGTACTCGCTCTCCTGGCGACGACGGCGACGTGGCTCACGGTTAGAAGTCTTATTGATCCCCATCACAACGGGATCGATGCCAAGCTGACGACATCTTTTAAGGACCGGGGTCCTATCAATTGCCATTTGCTTGTCCTTTCGTGCTAGTTGCGACGGCGCTTTTTAGGACGGCAGCCGTTGTGTGCAATAGGTGTCTTATCCTGAATACCCGAAACCTCGAGGCCTGCTGCCTGAAGGGAACGGATTGCGGTCTCGCGACCAGAGCCTGGGCCCTTAACAAAAACAGCTACCTTGTGGAGACCGTGCTCCATTGCTGCCTTTGCTGCTGCCTCTGCTGCAAGCTGTGCAGCAAAAGGAGTGGACTTACGAGAGCCCTTGAAGCCGACGGTACCACCGGACTGCCAGGAAATTACATTACCCTGGGGATCGGAAATAGAGACAATCGTGTTATTGAATGTGCTCTTGATGTGGGCCTGGCCCACTGCAATGTTTTTACGCTCGGAGCGGCGGACGCGTGTAGTGCGAGCGTTCTTTTTCTGTGCCATTAGCTACTCCTCGCCTACTTCTTCTTGCCGCCCACCTGACGCTTCTTACCCTTACGAGTACGAGCGTTAGTGTGGGTACGCTGACCGTGGACAGGGAGGCCCTTGCGGTGACGGAGGCCGCGGTAGCAGCCAATCTCCATCAGGCGGGCAACATTCTGACGCACCTCGCGGCGAAGATCGCCCTCGGTGGTGTAATGAGCGTCAATAAAGTCACGAATCTTAGTGACTTCTTCCTCTGTGAGGTCCTTGACGCGAGTATTTACATCGATACCAGTCTCGTTGCAAATCTTGGTTGCACGAGTCTGACCAATGCCGTAAAGATAGGTGAGTCCGACCTCAACACGCTTATCGCGTGGCAGGTCGACGCCGTTAATACGGGCCAACTTGGTGCTCCTTCCTTAGCCCTGACGCTGCTTGTGGCGCGGGTTCTCGCAAATCACGTAAACCTTACCGTGGCGACGGATGACTTTGCACTTGTCGCACATCTTCTTTACCGAAGGACGTACCTTCATGTGTCTTCCTTTCGGTTCTGCTGATACGAACTATATACTCGCCCAGCCGCTGGCGTGAAATACCGACTGTACTTACGTACATATGCCCTTGCAACGTGCGCAAAGACACAGATAGCCTCATGCATGACACAAGACTTTTGCATTACTTACTTATAACGGTAGGTAATGCGACCCCTGGTAAGATCGTAAGGAGAAATCTCTACTACAACCTTATCACCAGGGAGAATTCGAATGTAATTCATTCGAATCTTACCTGAGATGGTGCAAAGGATGGTCTTGCCGTTCTCTAACTCAACGTTAAACATAGCGTTTGGCAGGGGTTCTAGTACCTTGCCTTCAAGCTCAATCGCGTCTTGTTTAGCCAACTTTCATCCTCTCGACACATCGACAGCGGTTATCAATAATACATAAAAATGTGCCACTCGTCTATCACTTATTTTTTCAACACAATTAGATAGCGAGAAGAACAAGGTATGTGTTACTCAAGACCGCCTTGCATCTCGCACCATGGACCAACTTCATCTTCTGAAACGATAACGGGACCATCGGCAGTAATAGCAACCGTGTTCTCATAATGTGCTGATGGCAGACCATCATCGGTAACAACGGTCCAACCATTTTCAAGAACGGTGCAATCGTAGGTACCCATAGCAATCATAGGCTCAATTGCAATTACCATTCCCTCACGAAGAACAATGCCGTTACCTGCACGACCATAGTTTCTGACCTCGGGGTCCTCGTGAAGATTGCGACCAATACCATGGCCAACAAAATCACGAATAACGCCATAGCCGTTATCCTCAGCAAGCTTCTGAACTGCATGTCCAACATCGCCAAGGCGAGCACCAGGAACAGCAGCTGCAATACCTGCCTTAAGGCAATCACGGGTAACCTCGCAAAGTGCCTGGGTTTTCTCGTCAACTGTTCCGCAGTAGAACGTCCAAGCGTTATCTCCTGCCCAACCGTTAACGGTAGCACCCGTGTCAATGGTCAGAATATCGCCATCTTGCAAAATGACGTTAGCTGATGGAATACCGTGAACAATCTGCTCGTTAATAGAAGAGCAAACAGATCCAGGGAATCCACCGTAGCCTTTGAAGGTAGGGGTTCCGCCATGAAGTCTAATAAAAGCTTCAACAGCGCGGTCAATCTCGAGCGTTGAAACACCAGGTCTAATCATGGATCCAGCACGACGAAGAGCTGCCTTAGAAAGGGCGCCCGACACCTTCATTGCCTCGATTTGTTCAGGTGTTTTTATCGTAATCATAGTGCGAGGAGTGTCTTTACGTCGGCGAATACCTCGTCAACAGGACGATCTCCGTTGACCTCCTTCAGAATTCCATGACCCTTGTAGTACTCGATCAAAGGAGAAGTCTGGTTCTCGTATACATCAAGACGCTTACGAATAGTCTCTGGCTTATCGTCGTCACGCTGATACATCTCACCAGAGCAATTTGGGCAAGTCTCTGTACCAGCAGGTGCAGTATAACCACACTCTTTGCACGTACGGCGAGAAGAAAGACGCTCAACAATAACCTCTGGCTCAACAGCAACAAGCAGAGCTGCATCAAGCTTGAGGCCCATATTCTGAAGCTCAGAATCAAGGGTTACTGCCTGAGCAGTGTTGCGAGGGAAGCCGTCAAGAATAAAACCAGCCTTTGCATCGTCTGCGGAAAGACGCTCTTTTACCAGGTCAATTACAAGCTGATCTGGAACAAGCTGACCAGCATCCATATACTCTTTAGCCTTAACGCCAAGCTCAGACTGAGCTTTAACAGCAGCACGAAGAAGGTCACCGGTTGAGATGTGAGCAAGTCCATACTCTGCAACGAGCTTCTGAGCCTGTGTACCCTTGCCAGCGCCAGGTGCGCCGAGAAGAACAATGTTCATGCTTCGCCTTCCTTTCAAATAATAAAAGGGGCCTGTTTCCAGGCCCCTTTATGCTACGTATTAAGAACTACTTAAAGAAGCCCTCATAGTTGTGCATCTTAAGGTGGGACTCAATGGAAGAGAGTGTATCCATTGCAACACCGACCATAATCAGGACGGAAGTTCCACCAAACGCCTGTATCAACGAATCGCCTGTGAACCAGAAAATAATGGTTGGGACGATTGCAAGAACTGCCATAAAGATAGCACCGGGAAGGGTAACTCTGTCAATAACAGTCTTGATATACGTTGAAGTAGCAGTACCTGGACGAACACCAGGAATAAAGCCACCCTGCTTCTTAAGCTGGTCTGCTGTCTCCTCTGGATTGAACACCATTGAGGTGTAGAAGTATGCAAAGAAGACAATGAACATAACTGAGAGAACCCAGTTAACCCATCCAGAAGAAAGTGAAGTAGCAAGATTTTGAATCCACTCTACTCC
>JABZHU010000216.1:0-1393 GCA_015258705.1 Atopobium sp.
GAACTACTCCTCTGGTATGGTGGCACGTATTGCCTTTGCAATTGCAACCGTTACAGAGCCTGACCTGCTCATTGTTGATGAGACGCTTTCGGTAGGAGACTTCCTTTTTCAGCAAAAGTGCGAGAACCGCATCAAAGAGCTGGTTGCTTCTAATAATGTTACGGTTCTTCTGGTTTCTCACTCCATTGACCTGGTTCAGCGCATTTGTGACCGTGCCATTTGGATTGAGAAGGGCAAGCAGCGCATGCTTGGTCCTGTGGATGAAGTTTGTGAAGCTTACGAGCACCTCAAGAGATAATTAAAATTCCTAACCAAAAGTTAGGGTCTGTACGAGTACAATATGTGTGTCTTTAAATGTGGTACGAGATACCCGTAAGGCTCATAGTCATAGTTTTGCCTTTTGGATACCTTGTGCCTAGTCAGGTGAGGTATCTTTTTTATTGGAGGCGCTATGGCTCAAGAAGGTTCACACTCTCTTATTGTGGATGAGAAGTCCTTGGACCGCATGCTTACACGAATTGCTCACGAAATTGTTGAGAATAACAATTCAATTGAAAACGTTGTTCTGGTAGGCATTATTCGACGTGGAGAAGTTTTGGCTTCTCGTCTTGCGGAAAAGATTTTGAGTTTTACTGGATTTAAGCCAAAAGTTGGCTCACTTGATATCAGTTTTTATCGCGATGATTTTAGAAGAAACACCGCACCGGTTCTCCACGCAACTAATATCGATTTTGATATTACGGGCACAAGCGTTGTGCTGGTAGACGATGTTCTTCAGACCGGAAGAACTATCAGAGCAGCACTTGATGCGCTCATCGACTACGGGCGTCCTGAGCGCGTTCAATTGGCCGTAGTAGTTGACCGTGGTCATCGCGAGCTCCCTATTAGACCTGACTATGTGGGAAAGAATGTTCCTTCATCAAAGAGCCAGGTAGTCAGCTTAAACGTTAAAGAAATTGATGGTCAGGACTGCGTCTTGCTGTACGAAGCTGACTATTCTGACCCCTTTATTGAGGGAGGAAACTAATGCTTTCAGTTAAACATTTGATTGATACAAACAGCCTGACGCGTGACGATATCCAGCAGATTCTTGATACAGCTCAGTCGTTTGAAGCTGTAAACAACAGAGACATTAAAAAGGTGCCAGCACTTCGTGGTCGCACTATCGTCAACCTGTTTTTGGAGCCTTCTACCAGGACTCGCTCTTCATTTGAGCTTGCCGAGAAACGCCTCTCTGCCGACGCTCTGAACATGGGAGGATCTACCTCATCCGTGGTTAAGGGAGAGTCTCTGGCAGACACCATTCAGACTATCGACGCTATGAACGTTGACATGTTCATCTGCCGCGCAAGACTTGCGGGAACCCCGCAGAAGATTACTGAGCACACTGATG
>JABZHU010000001.1:0-26193 GCA_015258705.1 Atopobium sp.
TTATTAAGTCTATGCGAGGCTCAGACCCAGATGCGGCACTGTATTGGCTTGCGCGCATGATCGATGCAGGTGAGGACCCTAAATTTATTGCTCGACGCATTATGGGTTTTGGCCTCAGAAGATATTGGCAATGCAGATCCACAGGCGCTGCTTATTGCACATTCAGCATTTAGGTCAGCTGAGGTCATTGGATATCCTGAGTGCAGAATTAACCTTGCGCAAGCAGTTATTTATATGGCGCTTGCTCCAAAATCTAATGCTGCAGAAGCAGGTATTGATGCTGCCCTCCATGAGGTTAGAACAGGTCCAAGGCGAGAAGTTCCAAGTTACTTAAGAGACCGTACGCGTCCTGGTTCTGAAGAGTATGGCAATTACCTCTATCCTCACAATTATCCTGGGGGATGGATTGAACAGCGTTATCTTCCAGAAGGACTTGAACGTGGTGCGTTCTTCTCGCCATCTCCAAGAGGTTGGGAAGCGTGGAGAATTGCAGCTACAGAGCGTGATCGTCACGAGGAAGCTTAGGATTTTGAATTACCTAAGTGGGAGCATCAAGAGGACGCTCCTCGGGTAGAATAGAAAGAACTGTAACCGTTAGCTTTGAGGGATGGCATAGATGGATTACCTACAGATTGCCCTTGTAGTCTTAGCCGTAGTTGGTGTTTGGGCCATTGTCGAGGTCGCTCTGACCCTAAGAACAACAAGAAGGTCAATTACTGAGATTACACTCTCAGCTAACAACACTATTGAGCAGATTCAACCTGTTATTTCAAAGATTGATGGCATGGTTGATGAGCTTGATCCAACCATTAAGCAGCTACCTGCACTCATGCAGAAGGTTGATGAGGCTGCAGAGAACGCTAATACCTCTCTTGAGAGCCTCAACGTAGTTCTTGGTGATGTAGCAACTGTTTCAGGTGCTGCATCAGCCGTAACTGCAACTGTCAGCAAGGCTGCAAGCGATGCGGTAACAGGCGTTGTTGAGTCTGTTTCAAAGCTGGGAACTGGTCTTGGCGGATCTTTGAATCCTTCCAAGCTTGCTGAGGTAGCTCAGGCTCGCTTGAGCGGTGCGACTGCTTCCGCACAACAGAGTGCACAGCGTGCTCAAGAGTATCTTGAGGAGCTTCCTCTGCTTTCTCAGGACAAGACAAAGCATTCTAAACCAACTCGCACTGAGCAGTTCTATATTGAGTACGGTTCTGAGTCTTCTCAGAAGTCTGAGGAGTAGATTGTAATGGCACAAAAAATTGTTGAGCTTTCCGCTCCAGCAGATCCAACATTTGCTCGTTCAGTCAGAATGATGGCTGCTAATCTTGCTGTTTTGTGCAAGATGAACGTTGATGAGCTTGAAGATGTCAAAATGGCCGCAGAAGAGGGCTTTGTCTTTGCGTGCGGCACTCAGAAAGACTCTGTAGATATTACGTTTATCCTCGAAGACAATACTATGGTTATTGATTTTGACTTGGGTGATGAGGATCCAGTTGAGTCTGAGGAAGATAATTCTCAGCCACTAGAGCTTGTAGAGCTATTGCTCTCCGCTATTTGTGATGAGTTTGCGCTTAGCGATGACGGTTATACGCTTCATCTTGTAAAGATTTCTGGCGGTGCACATGCCTAAACCTGAAGCAAACGAGGCAGTACAGGCATCTGCAGAAGAGCAGAAAGCCGCAAGAAGAGCTGCTCGCCGTGCTTCTAAAGGTACCCCGGCCTGGGATAAAGATAGAACACGAAAGCTCTTTGCCCAATATAAAGAAACAAAAGACCCTGAGGTAAGAGACCAGCTTATTGTGAGTCACTTAAACCTCGTGCGCTTTTTGGCCTCCAAGTTTAAAAACCGTGGAGAACCCCTTGATGATTTGATTCAGGTGGGAACCATTGGACTTATCAAGGCAATTGATAGGTTTGAGCCTGATCGTGGTCTTGAATTTACAACATATGCAACGCCAACCATCATGGGAGAAATCAAGCGTCACTTCCGCGATAAAGGCTGGTCAGTACGTGTTCCTCGTCGTTTGCAGGAGCTTTCTTCCAAGATTAATCAGGTTACTGATGATTTGACTAAAGAGCTGCAAAGAAGCCCTTCAATTGAAGAGATCGCCCAGCGTCTTGATACTAACGTTGAAGAAGTTCTTGAGGCTATGGAGTCTTCTAGCGCTTATAGCTCTGTTCCTCTTGAGGGAGGCGGCTCTGGCGCTGATGGTGACGAGACTCCTTCAATCATTGATCAGTATGTGACCGAAGATGAGGATCTTGCTGGTTCTGATGACCGCATTGTTCTTGAAGAGGCCATTAGAGACTTCTCGCCACGAGAGCAAGAGATTATTCGTATGCGTTTTGTTGAAGGTCTTACTCAGGTAGAGATTGCGGAGAAACTTAATATCTCTCAGGTACAGGTTTCAAGGCTGCTTCGTCGCACCTTAAAGCGTATCCAAGAAAAGATTGACCCAGAAAGCGTGAACCGTTAATGGATCAAAAGCATCAAAACTTTTCCGATTCAGCTCAAAAATGGAAACAACGTGGCTTAATGGTGTGGACAGTCATTGGTCTGGCTGCATTGTTTGCACTTGCACTGTATGTTCTTGGCATTCTGGGACAGGCTGTTGAGCTGCTTGCCATTGGCGCAATTGTTGCGTTTGTCTGTAGCCCTGTTACCAATTGGCTTGAAGACAGGGGAGTGCCACGTGGTATTTCCGCTCTTATCGCACTTGTTCTTACGCTCATTGTGTTGGTAGGATTTTTGATTTTGATTGCGCAGCCATTGGTATTTGAGCTTACTACGCTACTCAGAAACGCTCCTTCGTATGCAAGTCAGATAGGAGCAATGGCAAGGGAGTTTTGGCAGAACTTTGACACTCAAAGTAACCCTGCTGTTAGACAGACGGTAGAACTTGCAATTGAACAGGCATCAAGTATTGGAATATCAGTTGCTTCTGGTATTTTGAGTTGGCTTTCCACATCTGCTTTAGGCAACATCTCTTCTATGGCAAACCAACTCATGGTCTTCTTCTTAGGTCTGGTTCTTGCCTATTGGTTGGCTAAAGATTATCCAGTTATTGTCCGTGAGATGGCTATTATTGCTGGTCCTCAAAAAGAGAATGAGTTCAGACTTATTCTTGCAATCTTAAGTAGATCTACCAGTGGATATATGCGAGGCACTATCATTACCTCTGCGGTTAATGGCATTCTTGTGTACTTTGGGTGTCTGATTTTAGGCAACCCTTACGCCGCTCTTATTGGCATGGTTACAGGAATCTTCCATATTATTCCTGTAGTTGGACCGGTTTTCTCGGCAGGTATTGCTCTTATTTTGAGCATCTTGGTAGACCCTGTCATGACCGTATGGACTATCGTTATCTTGATGGTTGCACAAAACGTTGTTGATAACGTGCTTTCACCTTTGGTTATGGCAACGAGCGTTAAAGTTCACCCGGGTCTTTCGCTCGTTGGTATTGTCATTGGCAGCGCTCTTGGCGGAGTAGTTGGAACTATTCTTGCCATACCTTTGACAGCAGCACTGAGGGGCATCTTTGTGTACTTCTTTGAGAAGTATTCGGGCAGACAGATCGTCTCGCCAAATGGCGCGCTTTTTAACTCTACCCAGTATGTGGATGAGTCTGGCGCTATTCTGCCAGAGTATGATGCCCTAGATGACCCAAAGTTCTTTGAGGAGTCGCGTCTTGTTGATCAAGACACTACAGCTCATGTGCGCAGCAAGTCTTCAGCTCCCGCGCCCAAGATTCTTGGACATGATTTTTCTCAGTTACTTTTTAGGAATACTCAAGAAGTTACTAAGGAACCAGATAAACCATCGTCAGATGCGGTAGACTCAGACAGTACAAAAGAGTAGTTATTTGAATACGGAGAAGTACTTTATGGCTGACTATAAAACAATGACAACAGCAGAGATTCGCGAGGACTTCCTAAGTTTCTTTGAGAGCAAGGGTTGCAAGCGCTATCCTTCTTCATCTCTGGTACCTTCTGATCCTTCGCTGCTTCTTGCTAATGCTGGCATGAACCAGTTCAAGGAGTATTACCAGGGCATCAAGACTATGAAGGAGATTGGCGCAACTTCCTGCCAGAAGTGCCTTCGTACTAACGATATTGACAACATTGGCGACTCTCGCCATCTCTCATTCTTTGAGATGCTGGGTAACTTCTCCTTTGGCGGTTACACCAAGCGCGATGCATGCACCTGGGCAATGGAGTTTATTTCTTCTCCAGAGCACCTTGGCCTGCCTCTTGATCGCCTGTACTTTACTGTTTTTACTGACGACGATGAGGCAATTGAGATCTGGAAGTCTCTTGGCGTAGCAGAAGATCACATCACCCGTCTGGGCGAGGAGGACAACTTCTGGGCAGCTGGTCCAACTGGTCCTTGTGGTCCTTGCTCTGAGATTTACTTTGATCAGGGTCCTGAGTTTGAGGGAGAGGCTCCTGGAGACGATGGTGACCGTTACCTTGAGTTCTGGAACCTCGTCTTTACTCAGTTTGATCGCCAGGAAGATGGTTCTCTGCCTGAGCTTCCTCACCGCAACATCGATACCGGCATGGGCCTTGAGCGTATCGCAGCTATCATGCAGCATGAGGGCACCAATTACGAGGGTGACATCATGCGTACCCTCATCTCTTTGGGCGAGAAACTCTCTGGTAAGAAGTATCACTCAACTGATGAGATTGACCGCAGCCTGCGTATTCTTGCAGACCACTCTCGTGCAGTTACCTTTATGATTGGTGATGGCATTCTCCCTGGTAACGAGGGTAGAAGCTACATTCTTCGCCGCCTGCTCCGTCGCGCTGTCTACCACGGCCGCTTACTGGGCATTCAGGGCACCTTCATGGCAGAGTACGCACATGAGGTTGCTGTTCTGCTTGGCGCAGAATATCCAGAGCTTGTCGAGAAGAGCGCTCTTATCGACGGCATTCTGACTGCAGAAGAGGAGCGCTTTGGCGCTACGCTTGACGCAGGCGAGTCTAAACTCACTGCAGAGCTTGAGCATCTAGAGGATGGCGCACAGCTTTCCGGTGAGGTTGCATTCCTTCTGCATGATACTTACGGATTCCCTATTGATCTTACTCGTGAGATTGCTGCAAATGCAGGTCACGTTGTTGACATGGACGCCTTTGATGCTGCAATGACTGAGCAGCGTGAGCGCGCTCGTAAGTCTGCTAACCGTGATGCTTGGGGCAATGCTCAGAGCATTTGGGTTGCACTTTCTGACCGCCTTGATGAGACCGTCTTTGACGGCTATGACAACAACGAGCTCTCTGGCGTTCGTGTTGTTGCTCTTGTTCAGGATGGACAGGAGGTTGAGTCCGCCGCTGCTGGCTCTGAGGTTGAGGTTGTACTTGACCGCACACCTTTCTATGCAGAGATGGGCGGCCAGGTTGGTGATACCGGCAAGCTGACAGCTCCTGGTCTCTACGTTCACGTCACTGATACCAAGCACCGTGACGGCGGCCTTGAGTCACACGTTGGCGTGGTAGAGGAGGGCACCATCTCTGTTGGTGATTCAGTCACCGCAACCATTGATGCCGGCCGTCGTGAGCTCATTCGCCGCAACCACACCGCAACTCACCTACTTGACGCAGCCCTCAAAAAGGTTCTGGGTGACCACGTTAACCAGGCTGGTTCTCTTGTTGCTCCAGATCGTATGCGCTTTGACTTTACGCACTTTGAGGCTCTTACCAAAGATGAGCTCGATCGCATTGAGGGCATGGTAAACGCAGAAATCTTTGCTGCTAAGCCTGTTGTTACTCAGATTATGAGCATTGAGGATGCAAAGGCTGCTGGTGCTGTCGCACTCTTTGGCGAGAAGTACGGTGATGTCGTACGCGTTGTCTCTGCTGGTGCAGAAGACACTCCATTCTCTCGTGAGCTCTGCGGTGGTACTCACGCACGCAATACAGCAGACCTTGGCCTCTTCAAGATTATTTCTGAGAGCTCCGTTGGTTCTAACTCAAGGCGTATTGAGGCGGTAACTTCTATGGGCGCTATCGAGTACGTTGATGAGCGCCTGGCTCAACTTGATGAGGTTGCCGCAGCTCTGAAGGTTCGTCCTTCTGCTGTTGCAGACCGCGTTGAGCAGCTGCAGCAAGATCTTCGCACTGCAAACCATAAGCTTGAGGCCGCTCTTACCGGAGCAGGCAGCAACCAGGTAGCAGAAGCACTTAAGTCTGCCGTTCAGCTTAATGGCTACAGCTGCGTAATTGCTAAGCTTGAAGGCCTTTCTGGCAAAGAACTCCGCTCCGCATGGGACGGCATCCGCGATGCATCTGACGGCCAGCCTGTTGCTTGCGTCATTGCATCCGCAACCGCTGACGGTAAGGTTTCCCTGCTTGCAGGTGCCACTGATTCTGCAGTTGCAGCGGGCTTCTCGGCAGGAGACATTGTAAAAGAGATTGCAGAGCTTGTTGGTGGTCGCGGTGGCGGCAAGCCAGCAATGGCACAGGCAGGTGGCTCAAATGCTGCAGGAATTGATGCTGCGCTTGAGGCTGCAAAAACAAAGCTTGGTGCGTAACGTTTGCGCGTTTTAGCTTTAGATATTGGTGAAGTTCGCATCGGGGTTGCTGTAAGTGACCCCGATGGTGCTATTGCGTCACCTGTTTGCGTGCTACCTGCGCAAGAGGTACTCTCACATGCACGCACGTTTAAAGCTGTGCTTGAAGATTGGGAGCCAGAGCTGCTTTTATGTGGTCGTCCTAAAACGCTCGCCGGCGAAGATGGACCACAGGCCCAAAAAATTACCGCTCAAGCTGAGCAAATTGCGAAGAACTGCCAACTTCCATTAGAATTTACTGACGAAAGACTTTCTTCTGCGGAAGCAAAGAAGATTCTTCGAGCGCAAGGTTTATCTGAAAAAGCCATGCGTGGAAAAGTTGACATGGTTGCTGCCTCGCTCTTTTTGCAATCATGGCTTGATGCACAGATGAATAAGGGAGACTAAATGCCCACCCTATCAAATGGTTCTTCTCCGCGTCGTCAGGGCGCACATTTTTCTTCTCCTGTACCAGAAGGACAGGCTCAGGAAGAGCAGGCTCAGCAGGAACAGATCACGCAGCCTTCAGTTGAGGCTACAGGATCGCTGCCTGCACTTACCGGTGGCAAGCTTTCTTCAAGAAGCGCTCAAGTCACTCATATGGCAAAGAACAAGCAGGTAAAGCATAGAGATAAGAAGGCTTCAAAGCGTTCTCGTATTTTTGCGGCACTTATCGCTTTTATTATGGTTGCGGCCCTTGGCATCTTTGTATGGAAAGTAGCGCTTCCAGAGCTTTCTCGCGCTAATTCCGATACACAAGAAATTACCGCAGGTCAGCAAGTTACCGTTACTATTCCAGATGGTGCTGGTGCGCAGGAAGTCGCAAAGATTCTTTTTGAGAACAAGATTATTGCAACTAAGAGCGAGTTTTTAAACCAGGTAAAGCGTCAGGATGCTGAGCAGAAAATCAAGAGTGGTATCTATGTTATTACTACTGGTACCAAGCCAGCAGACATCGTTCATCTGCTTATTTCTGGCCCTAATGCTCCTGGTAGTGGCTTTGTTGTACCAGAAGGTTATACCGTTTCTCAGGTTGCTGATTTGGTTCAGGACTACTTTGGTATTTCTCGCGATGATTTCTTGAATCAGGCAAAAGCATCCAATTATGTTGCTGACTATCCGTTCCTTGCTGGTGCGGTAGATGCTAATGATTCTCTTGAAGGCTACTTGTTCCCCAAGACCTATACCTTTACAGAAAGCAATGTAACTGCCGATACGGTCATCCGTGCCATGCTTGATCAGTTTGAGACGGAGACAGCTGATCTTAACCTGGATGCCGCTCGCATTACGCTCAATAAGCGTTACAACTTGAATCTTACTAACGAGCAAATCATTATCATGGCATCTATTATTGAGCGAGAAGCCCTGACCGATGATGACCGTCCTAAGGTTGCATCTGTCTTCTACAACCGCCTGTACGATGATATGTATCTGCAAAGTGACGCTACCCTTGCTTATTCCCTGGGTAGGGAAGCTACTGCAGAAGACCTCAGCTCGATGACAAGCGACCCCTATAACACCTATGCGTTTAAGGGTTTGACTCCTACGCCTATTTGCTCCCCAGGTTATGCCTCTATTAAGGCGGCTATGGATCCAGCAGCAACCAATTATTACTACTTCTGGATTACCTCGGATGAGCACGTCTTCTCAGAGACGTACGACGAGCATCAGCAGGCTATTGAAAACGCACGCGAGCGTGAAGCCGCAAGTAAGCAATAGCTGGTATGGCATGAGTTTGATCAAAGCAACACAATACGTTTCTGCTGTTGAATACATCTCAATAGAGGATTTGGTTCAGCAGGGGATTAAGCTTGTGCTCTTAGATCGCGATAATACCTGTGTGCCCCGAGACACCAAAATGGTGCCGCCAGAGATTTCTGCTTGGTTTGAGAAGGCTCATGCGGCTGGATTAACGCTCTGTCTCATCTCCAATAACATTCACCTCAATGAGGTCCAGCGTAGCGCTCACGAGCTGGGAATTGAAGGAGAGGGCTTTGCGTGTAAGCCGCTTCCTCGCGCGCTAACTGCTGCTATGAAGCGTTTCTCGGCAACTAAAGAGCAAACCGTGATGGTGGGAGACCAGATTTTTACCGATGTTATTGCAGGTAATTTGGCTGGCGTTTCAACTATTTTGGTAAAGCCGCAGTCTACCGAGGATCTTTGGTACACCAATATCATTCGTCACGTAGAGCGCCGCATTTTAAAAAATGTAACTTTTACGTCATAACAAGACGGCTTTAGTTTACTTGCTCCAACTCGATGATAGAATCATCTTGAAAGGCTGGAGGAGTATGGAGCTTCGCGATTCAAGATACGTTGTACATGAGGGCTGTGATCATATCTTTTTTGTAGGCTTTCTGGGTGCCGGAAAGTCTACACTCGCACGTAATTTGGGCGAGCTGTTTCACCGCCGTTATGTTGACACCGATCGCCTAGCAGAGCGTATAGCAGGTAAATCACTGGCAGAAATCTACGAAGATGACGGTGAAGAGCTTTTTAGGCAGGCAGAAACTGAGGTTTTACACACGCTTAAGTCTAAGAAGTCACTGCTCGTAAGCTGCGGCGGTGGAATTGTCGAGAAGGACGTCAATCTTGCGCTTATGCGTGAGATGGGAGTCATTGTGTTTCTCGACGGCGATCTTTCTGACTCACTTCGCCAAATTCAGCGCACGGATAGGCGTCCCGATCTGGGAAGCTTTGAAAACGCTACTCAGCTTTATAGACGCCTGCGCCCGCGTTATGAGGCCGCTGCTGATATTACTATTGATATTCGTGAGAAAACGTTTGAGCAGGTAGCTATTGATTCTGGCAAGCTGCTTTGGGAAAGAGGTCTTCTATGAGTGACAATGTCCAGACTGAGCTTGAAGAGGAATTGCCACCTGTTCAGATTAAACAGTGGGTTTCTATTCCTGGTGGCTCTATTGCACTTCGTTCTGGTGCCGGCGTTCTTTCAAACTTTGGTACTGAGCTCAGAACCGCAGTGGGAAGACCTCATCGCTGTGCTTTTCTCGTCAGCAATCAGGCAGATGAAGACCTTGCTGAGCTTCTGCGTAGAGACCTCACCACCATTGGTTTTCTCGTCACACGTGTAGATGTAGAAGATGGCAAGGCAGCAACTACCGTGGCAACTGAGGCACAGGTATTGTCTGCTTTGGCAGAAATGCACCTGACAGCTGATGATTTAGTAGTTGCCGTGGGCCACGAGGGCGTCATTTCTCTTGCTAATCACGTGGCAAACAAGTGGTGTGGGGGAGTCTCCCTTGCTACTGTTCCACTTGATTTAGCAGCAGTTATTGTCTCGTCTATTACTCCTCGCGCGCTTGATACTGACGATGAACATCAGCGTCTTGTTACCACTAAGCCTTGTGCTCGTTTCTGCTTTGCAGATCTTGAGGTTATGGATCTTTGCGATGACAGCGCTAAGGTTGCCCAGGTATGTATGGTTGCAACGGCTATGTCTGATAACGAGGCGGAGTTTGGACGCATTTGGGATAGAGCAGATAACCTCTCCTCTGGAGTTGCCGATATAGTTGCAGAGCAGCTGGCAGAGTCTACTAAGACCCGTGGCCGCCTTTCTGATTCTTCCGCTATTGCTATTCAGCAGTCTGTTCCTTACGGTTGGGTTTTTGTGGAGGCACTTCGCCCGCTCATCCCAGCTGATCAGCCTCTTTCTGCACTTTATGCAGACGCGCTGCGTTTCTCGGCAAGAATTGCAGTAGCTAAAGAGGCGCTTTCTTTTGACGATATGCTTGCCCAAGACGAGATTCTTGAGCGCTTGAATATAGGTTTTGTTACCTGTGATATTACTTCTGAGCAGCTTATCGAAGCGCTCAAACAAGAATGTTTCCATTCTACTAATCGTTTTATGTTGCCGATTCCAATGTCTATTGGAAGGGTAAGATTAGCATCGGTCGACGAGGAACTTCTCGCCGAGCATGCCCGCGCTTGGTGTGAGGCTCACGCTTCGCATTAAAGCGCCGCATCTTGCAGTAAGGAGCCTGTTTGCTGATGCGGCTCCACTAGGTGCAACTCTTTGTTGTAAACATCTCGAGAAGGGATTTGAAATGGCAGATTTACAGGCAGCAGCAAAGCGCGTTGCGCGCTTTCGCGAGGTAATGGCTCAGAGGGGTTACGACGCTGTTGTTCTACGTCACAACCCAGACCTTCGTTGGTTGACTGACGCTGAGCGTGTCTTTGACTTTGAGCAGGCACATACTGCATTTATTACGCAGGATGAGCTCTTCATGCACACTGACTCTCGTTACTACAACACATTCCTGGAGCGCCTTGGTGCTGATTCTCCATGGAAGTTTGACCAGGAAGTCGCTACTCCTACCGAGTGGGTTGCCGCTCATATTGCTGAGGCTCGTGCTCGCGTAGTTGCAATTGAGGACACCGTTGATCTTGCGTTCTTTGATGGTCTTGAGCAGGCATTGCGCGATCGTTCTGTTGCTGCTTTGCTTCCACGCATGCATGGTGATATTGCTGAGCTGCGTATTGTTAAGGACCCAGCTGAGATTGAGCTTATGAAGCACGCTCAGTCAATTACTGACAAGGTATTCCTCCACATCTGCGAGTACATTAAGCCAGGCCTCACTGAGCAGCAGATTCGCGCAGAGCTTGAGAACTACATGCTCTCCAACGGCGCAGATGCTCTGTCCTTTGATTCCATCATTGCTTCTGGTCCTAATGGTGCTAATCCTCACGCACAGCCAGGTGAGCGCGTAGTTCAGACAGGCGACATGATTGTTATGGACTATGGTGCAGGCTATCTTGATTACCACTCAGATATGACCCGTACTGTTGTTGTTGGCGCACCTTCCGAGGAGCAGCAGCACGTCTTTGACGTTGTCCGCAAGGCAAACGAAACTTGCGCAGCAGCTATTCATGCAGGTGTAACTGGTTCTGATATTCATAACCTTGCAGTTAAGGTTATCTCTGAGGCTGGCTACGGTGAGTACTTTGGCCACGGCCTTGGCCACGGTGTTGGCGTTGAGATTCATGAGCGCCCATTCTTCAATCCTCGTTGGAACAAGGTGATTGCAGCAGGTTCTGTTGTTACTGATGAGCCTGGCATTTACCTGCCTGGCAAGTTTGGTATCCGCCTTGAGGACTTTGGTGTTGTTACTGAGGACGGCTATGACGTCTTTACTCAGTCCACGCACGATCTTGTGTCTGTTGGCTGCTAACTAGACGCGATATACAGAATTTTTGCGGTCAGAAGCTTTAGGTTTCTGGCCGCATTTTTTGTTCACCTTTAGGGCGAGAAGGTCTTCTCGCCCTAAAATTGGCTTATAAAACCTAAAAAATCTAAAAAGAGTTAGGTTAGTGAAGACACGCTTCAGATATATGTAATAAAATCAGAAAAGTAAATGTTATTTTCATTGTTATGTTTACAGTTTCATTTGTTTTATTAGGTAGAAAAGAAGGAGGTAGAAGTGGTTAGTATCGTTCTAGCCAGCCATGGCAAATTTGCCGAGGGCATCAAAGATTCTGGCGGCATGATTTTTGGACCACAGGAAGGCGTTGTAGCTGTAACGCTTACTCCTGATATGGGCCCAGATGACCTGCATCAGAAGATTCTCGACGCAATTGCCACGCTTGAAGATCAAGAGCATGTCTTGTTCTTGGTTGACCTATGGGGTGGCACCCCCTTTAACCAGATTTCTCGCGTTCTTGAGGAAGAGGGTAAAGAGGATTGGGTTGCTGTTACTGGCCTTAACCTCCCAATGCTTATTGCAGCTTATGGCTCTCGTCTTGGCGTAGATACTGCGGCTGAGGTAGCAAAAGAGATTTACTCTGAAGCTCGTATGGGCGTAAAGATTAAGCCAGAAGAGCTTGAGCCACAAGAGGCAACACCTACTGATGTTCCTGCTGCTCCAGCAGCACCTCAGGGTGCAATTCCTGCGGGTACTGTTATTGGTGATGGCAAGCTTAAGATTGTTCTTGCTCGTATTGATACCCGTCTTCTGCATGGTCAGGTTGCAACTACGTGGACAAAGATGACCAAGCCAGATCGCATTATTGTCTGCTCTGATGGTGTTGCTCAAGATGAGCTCCGCAAGACCATGATTGTTCAGGCAGCTCCTCCAGGAGTACATGTCCACGTTGTTCCTATTAAGAAGATTATTGAGATTGCTCACGACACTCGTTTTGGCAATACCAAGGCAATGCTTCTGTTTGAGACTCCTCAAGATATGCTTCGCGCAATTGAGGGTGGCGTAGAAATCAAGGAAGCAAACCTTGGTTCTATGGCTCACTCTGTTGGCAAAGTTGTTGTTACCAACGCAGTTGCTATGGATGAGGACGACGTAAAGACCCTTGAGGCCATCCGCGAGTGCGGTACAACGTTTGATGTTCGTAAGGTTCCTGCAGACAGCGCAGAGAACTTTGAGGCAATGCTTAAAAAAGCTAAGTCCGAGCTTGGCGCCCGTAAGTAACTAGAAGGAGGTAGAAATGACACCTATCACAATACTGCTTGTCGTAATTGTTGCTCTTCTCGCTGGCATGGAAGGTATTCTTGACCAGTGGGAGTTCCACCAGCCCCTGGTTGCTTGCTCACTGATTGGCCTTGTGACTGGTCACCCTGCTGAGGGAATTATCCTTGGCGGTTCTCTTCAGATGATTGCTCTTGGTTGGGCAAACATCGGAGCTGCAGTTGCTCCAGATGCAGCTTTGGCATCTGTAGCATCCGCAATTATCATGGTTTTGGCACTGAATGGTGGAGATACTGACACCACCGCTGCTATTAACACTTCTATTGCACTTGCAATTCCTCTGTCCGTAGCAGGTCTGTTCCTCACCATGATTGCTCGTACCATAGCAACTGGTATTGTTCACGCAATGGATGCAGCTGCCGAGAAGGGCGATTTTGCTGCAATCGAGCGTTGGCACATTGTGGCCATCTTTATGCAGGGCGCACGTATTGCTGTTCCTGCAGCTGCTCTTTGCTTCATTGACCCAGCTATTGTCACTGACGCTCTGAACGCAATGCCTAAGTGGCTCACTGGCGGTATGGCAGTTGGCGGCGGTATGGTTGCTGCTGTTGGTTATGCAATGGTTATCAACATGATGGCTACTCGTGAGGTTTGGCCATTCTTTGCACTTGGCTTTGTCTTTGCAGCTATTAACCAGCTCACCCTTATTGCTCTTGGTGTTATTGGCGTTTGCCTTGCTATTCTCTACATTGGTCTTAAAGACCTTGCTAAGCAGGGCGGCGGCTTAGGTGGTGGATCAGGCGATCCACTCGGCGACATCATTGATAACTACTAATTCTGAAGGAGTGTGATAACAATGGAGAATAAGATTCAGCTTTCTAAGAAAGACCGTATGTCTGTTGCTCTTCGTCACCAGTTCCTTCAGGGTTCTTGGAACTACGAGCGTATGCAGAACGGTGGTTGGGCGTTCTCAATGATTCCAGCCATCAAGAAGCTTTATCCAAACAAAGAAGATCAGGTAGCCGCTCTTAAGCGTCACCTTGAGTTCTATAATACTCACCCTTACGTTTCTGCACCAGTCATGGGCGTAACCCTTGCACTGGAGGAGGGTCGCGCTAATGGTGAGCCTATTGATGACGTTGCAATTCAGGGTGTCAAGGTAGGTATGATGGGTCCTCTGGCCGGTGTTGGTGATCCAGTCTTCTGGTTTACCGTCCGTCCAATTCTTGGAGCACTTGGTGCATCTATTGCTCTTGGTGGCTCCGCTCTTGGCCCCATTCTCTTCTTTGTTTTGTGGAACGTCATTCGCCTTATCTTCCTGTGGTACACCCAGGAGTTTGGCTACAAGGCAGGCGCTTCAATTTCTTCCGATCTTTCTGGCGGCATGCTGGGCAAGATTACTGAGGGCGCTTCTATTCTTGGTATGTTTATCATTGGCGCCCTGGTACAGCGATGGGTTTCAATTTCATTTACCCCAGTTGTTTCTACCATTCCTCAGCAGGCAGGCGCCTACATTGACTGGACTAGCCTTCCTTCAGGAGTAGACGGAATGTATCAAGCATTAAAGCTCTACTCTGCTCTTGGACCAAACGGTCTTGACCCAGTGAAGGTAACTACACTTCAGTCCAACCTTGATTCGCTCATTCCTGGACTTGCCGCTGTTGGTCTGACACTGCTTTGCTGCTCACTGCTTAAGAAGAAGGTTTCTCCAATTGCCATCATCCTGGCTCTCTTTGCCGTTGGTATTATTGGTCGACTCCTTGGCTTTATGTAATGAGTAAGCGTACGTTCTAGTACTTAAAGTCGCACGAATATGGGTCGCGCTCTATAATGGGTGCGACCCATTTTTTGAAAGGATTGTATGGCTCAGTCTCAAAACAGTACGGTTGACTTCACCGCAAAGGCAACGTCATTCCACGGGCTAGCTACGTATGGCGATATCCTTATTGGTAATAAGGCCTTTGAGTTCTACAACCAAAAAAATCCTGAAGATTACATTCAGATTCCCTGGGACCAGATAGATCATGTGGCAGCTTCGGTTATGGGACGCACCAAAAGCATTTCTCGCTTTGCTATCTTTACTAAAAGCAATGGTAACTACTCGTTTTCTACGCGAGACAATAAAGCAACACTAAGGGCAATTCGCGCCTATATAGCGGAGGAGAAACTCGTACGTTCTCCAAACTTCTGGTTTGTCTTTAAGCATGGACTCATGGCAATTCCACAGCTTCCTCGCCTTATTAAAGAGAGTTTTATTAAAAAGAAGTAAGCAAATTTTGCATTTTCACAAGAGCCGCCAGCACGGAAGGCGTGAAACTGATAAAATCCAACATGCATATACGTGTCGCGGGTAGTTTGAAAATTCACGTTCTTCTCGCGACTTTATCGAGTGAAAAGAGTTAGACGTGGCAACTATCAGCACCGCAGATTTTAAGAACGGCCTTGGCCTTAAGATTAACGATAAGTACTACACCATCGTTGAGTTCCAGCATGTAAAGCCAGGTAAGGGCGGCGCTTTTGTCCGCTATAAGATTCGTGACCTTCGTTCTGGCCGCGTTATTGATCAGACCTGCAACGCTGGCACCAAGTTTGAGAACGTTCTTCTGCTCACCAAAGAGATGCAGTACCTCTACAACGATGGTGAGTCCTTCTACTTCATGGACAACGAGACTTACGATCAGGTAGCTGTCCCTGCTGATTTCATTGGCGAGAAGAGCGTCTGGTTCAAGGAGAACGATAACGCACAGCTTCTCTATGCAGACACTGAGCTTCTTGGTGTTGAGCCTCCAATGTTCATTGAGGCAGAGATCACTGAGACTGACCCAGGCTTCAAGGGTGATACCGTTCAGGGTGGCACCAAGCCAGCAACTATTGAGACCGGTGCAACTCTTCAGGTTCCAATGTATCTGAACCAGGGTGAGCGCATTAAGGTTGACACCCGCGACGGCAAGTTTGTTTCTCGCGTTTAATGCATTCTCTTTGGGTGCATTGGCATCCAACAGTATTGAGTAATTATTTCAAAGACAGTTTGTCTTTTTAGGGGGTAGACATGGCTGAAACAGAGCTTCGTATAGCAGGCATCGGCATCTCAAAAGATGTAATTTCAACGGTTGTCTCCGGCGCAGCTGGAAGTGTTGAAGGTGTTGCCTCCGTTGGCGGAAACGATACCCTGGCATCCAACCTTATTAACGTCTTTACCAGCAGAAGCCTTGCTCCAGAGAAGGCTGTAGAGGCAGGTGTAGAGAACGGTCAGCTCCACCTTGGAGTACACCTTACCGTTTTCTATGGCTATCCTTTCACAAAGCTTGCATCTGAGGTAAGGCTTGCTGTTGCAACTGCTGTAAATGAGCAGATTGGCGTCAGCATTGCTTCCGTTGATGTTTACATTGACAGCCTTGTTTTTCCTAAGGAGTAGGCTTGAGCGTTAAGTTTTTTGGACGTACCCGCGCCCGTAGCCAAGCACTACAGCTTTTGTTCCAGGCTGAAGCCACTAATCGCAGCGTTCTTGAGGTCCTCGACGGAGACTACACACTCTCCGAGGGACCTCTTGACGAGTATGCGCAGTCACTGGCAGTAGGAGCAGATGGCATCAGAGATGATCTTGATGACATTATTGCTGCTTACTCAAAAGACTGGGCAATTGATCGCATGCCTTCTGTTGACCGCAATCTTCTAAGAATTTCTCTCTACGAGATTCTGGAGGTTCCAGAGGTTGACGTTGCTGTTGCTATTAACGAGGTAGTTGACCTTGCTCGCGCCTATTGTGGTGACGATTCTCCTCGTTTTATTAACGGTGGTCTCGGCCGTATTGTTGACGATGTTGAGGCTGGAGAAGACATTTATTCTCTGTGCCACAAGCAGTCTGCTGAGCAGGACAATTCTGAAGAAGAGCCAGTAAGCTCTGTGGAAGATGCAGAGTAGCCATGGCAAAAATCGACACCTCTGAATATCAGAGCTTTGACCAGATAACCGCAAGGCTTGATTCGATTGTTGATCAAGTTCGCGATAAGAACGTCTCGCTGGAGCATTCCCTTGACCTCTTTGATGAGGCAATTGCTCTAGGCTCAAAGGCTGTCAACATGGTTGACACCACAGAGTTTACGCCGGAAGAGGAAGAGCGTCTGATTCAGGCCCAGGCAGCAGGGGACGCAGCTGACGCAAGCGGCGCAGCGGCTGCCACTGATGAGCAGGCTTCTTCTGAGCAGGTTGGGGCTTCAGCTGCAGATGAAACGTCATCTGATGACGCGGTTTCAGAAAGCGATGAGCACTAGTGGCTCAACGCATTTCTCGCCAAAGGCTCGATAAAGAGCTGGTTAGGCAAGGATTTTTCAAGGACACTCAAGCTGCATTACGCGCAATTCTTGCGGGTGATGTTTCTACGCGCGACAGAAGATTAACTTCAGCAGGAGAGCTTGTTCCTGAGGGATTGTTTCTGCACGTAAAAGGTGCTATTCCATACGTGAGCCGAGGTGGACTTAAGCTCGAGCGTGCCTTTGAAGTTTTTGATTTTACGGTTCAAAATAAAAAATGTCTAGATATTGGCTGTTCAACTGGCGGTTTTACCGATTGCCTGCTTCAACATGGAGCTGCTTCGGTTACCTCGGTTGATGTTGGCTATGCGCAGTTTGATTGGTCGCTCAGAAACGACAGCAGGGTTGAACTGCTCGAACGTACAAATATTACGTCCCTGCCAGAAATGGGCTACTCGCACGTTTTTGATGTTGCTGTATGTGACGTATCGTTTACGTCAATCTTGTCAATTCTTCCTTCTGTTTTAGATGTTCTAGCTCCTGAAGGAGCCTTTGTTACACTGGTCAAACCACAGTTTGAAGCTAAGAGGGAAGAAGTGGGTGAGGGCGGTATTGTGACTGATGCCTCCGTGCGCCTGCAAACGCTGCAAAAGGTTTCCGATGCGTTTAAGGAAGCTCATATGGGTCCTTTGGGCGCGTGTGAAAGTCCTATTCACGGTGCTAAGGGCAACGTGGAATATTTACTGTTTGGACAGCTTGAGGCAGGTTCGCATGATTTGGATCTTGCTTCAGTGGTATCGAGTCATTCTGTAGAAATAGTGAAATAGAACGAATGTTCTATTTTGTAGTATTGTTTGTAGTTTTTTAGGTATACTAAGTACATCGAATCAGACGCTTTAACTGTTTCAGTTGTGCAATCAAGCAAAATCGGGAGAGTGGTTTGCGTGAAGGTACTTCTTGTTCCAAATTATTCAAGAGAAGTTGCTGTTTCTGGTGCACGTGAACTTGAAGAATGGCTCTTTGAGCAAGGCTGTGATGTTCAGTGGGCACACGATAAAAAGCTGTTCCCGGATAAAGTTGTAGATTGTTCTGATTGCCAGCTTGTTATTTCTCTTGGTGGAGACGGAACGCTTCTGAGGGCCGCCAAAATTGTTGAGTATTCAGAAATTCCAATTTTGGGCATCTCTTATGGTCACCTTGGCTTTTTAACCAGTGCAACTCCTCATCAAATGATTGAGATGGTAGCTGATGCTCTTGCTGGAGAGCTTCACGTATCTAGAAGGGCAACACTTGCAATAGAAACAGAGTATGAGCTTCCATCTGGAGAAACTTACGTCGAGAAGACCTTCTCGCTCAATGATTTTGCAGTTTCCAGAGGTGGAGCAGGCGATATGGTTGAGTTTACGGTTTCTGTATCAGGCAACCATATTGATAAGCTTCGCGGTGATGGTTTTGTTGTTAGTACGGCAACTGGATCCACCGGCTATGCTCTTGCTGCTGGTGGTCCTATTGTTACGCCAGAGTTCTCGGGAATGGTTTGTGTGCCAATCGCACCACATACTATTTTGGCTCGTGCATTCCTTACCTCTCCTTCTGATGTGGTTGAAATTACCATGTCAAAAGATAGACCAGCGACATGTCACTTCTTCTCTGATGGGCAAAACATTAAGCATCCAGAAGAGGGTGTGGCTACCAAAGCTCGTATTAGCCGTGGACCAGGAGATATCATTCTGCTTGATAGAAGCGCTGATAGTTTCTATCGTTCAGTTTCTCGCGTATTTTACGGTAAAACTGGTCAGTAAGCAGGTCGCATATGCTTGATGAACTTCGTGTGCAAAATGTCGCACTTATTGAAGATGCTTCTCTCGCTCCCGCCTCAGGTTTAACTGTTTTAACAGGAGAGACAGGTGCTGGTAAAACCGCTCTTTTATCTTCCATTAAACTCTTAGTAGGAGAGCGCGCGGATGCTTCTGCAGTAAGAGAAGGAACAGACGCTCTTAGGGTTGAGGCACGCTTTTTTACCTCGCCAGAAGATCAAGAGGGCATTGTTGTCTCTAGAAAAGTCTCTGCTGATGGTAGAGGCAGGGTAGAGATTGATGGCCACATGGCATCAGTTAAAGAGCTGGCCGGAGGTATTGGAACATCAATTGATTTGTGCGGTCAACATGAACATCAAAGGCTGCTTGACGTAAAGAACCATGTCAGCATGTTGGATGCATGGATTGGATCAGATATTCAATCTTGCCAGACAGAGTATGTAGACGCTCTTCATGCTTACCATGCTGCAATCGCTGAACTTCAACGAGTTATTGAAGTAAGCCAGTCTAGCAATGCAAAGATTGATGAAGCGGCATTTCTTGTTCAAAGAATTGATGAGGTCTCTCCTAAAGAAGGGGAGCTAGAAGACTTAGAAGAGCAACTTCCTCGGTTTGAGCACGCAGAGGCTCTTCTTCAAGCTGCAGGAGGAACACATGAGTTGCTCTCAGGAGATGAGGGCGTTATTGATTCTCTCTCTGATGCAGTTCAGATGCTTCAAAGTGCTGCAACGTTTGATGCTACGCTAGGTAACTATGCAGAGTCTCTTTCAAGTGCACTTATAGAGATTGAGGATGTTTCTTCAGAGCTCAGAAGCTATGTTGGATCTCTCGATTTTGATGAAGAAGCTCTTGAAGAGATGCAAAGTCGTATGGCTCGTCTTCAGGGTCTTATGAGAACGTATGGCCCTGGCATGAAAGACGTATTTAAGAAATACCAGGCAGCTCAAAATCTTCTTGAGGTTACAAGAGACACAGAAAAGCTTGTCCGTGAGGCACAGGCAGAAGTAGATAAAGCAAAAGAAACTCTTACCGTAAAGGCTCAGGCACTTAAAAAGGTTCGTGTTGCTGCAGCTCCAAAACTTTGTGATGCTGTTACTAAGCAAATGAGTCATCTGCAGATGGGTTCAGCTCAGATTGAATTGAACTTTGAAGATCTTCCTTTTGAGCAGTGGAATAAAGTTGGCTCTACAAAGATTGAGCTTATGTATAAGCCTTCAGCTCAGATGACTGCTCGTCCGCTTAGAAAGATTGCCTCTGGTGGTGAGGTTTCTCGTGTCATGCTCGCATGTAAAGTGGTTCTGGGAGAGTCTGACGTCTGCGATACGCTTGTATTTGATGAGGTTGACGCTGGCGTTGGTGGAGCTACTGCCGTTGCTCTTGCAGAGGTTTTAGCGCAGCTTGCTAAAACACATCAGGTGATTGTGGTAACTCACCTGCCACAGGTTGCTGTTATGGCCTCTAAACAGTATGTAGTCTCAAAGACAGAAGAACATAACGCGCTCCCTATAACTTCTCTTACAGAGGTTTCTGGTACTCAGAGAGAAGAAGAGATTGCACGCATGCTTTCAGGCTCTATAACTGAGGCTTCTTTGGCTCACGCGCATGAGCTGCTTTCAGAAGCTCGCTAGATTTTTCAGAACTACATGGACATAACAATGTATTTGTTTGGAGATTAAATTTCTCGGCACTATGGGCCTTAAAGCGGAATAATATAAAGACCCGTAGAAATGTAATTGGCTAATCTTACCTACGGGAGTAATCCATGACCAAGCACATATTTGTAACGGGTGGCGTTGTTTCCTCTCTTGGAAAAGGAATCACTGCTGCATCTCTCGGCCGACTTCTTAAGGCTCGTGGCTATAAGGTCATGATGCAAAAAGCTGACCCATATCTCAATGTTGACCCAGGCACTATGAGTCCTTTCCAGCATGGTGAGGTTTTTGTCACTGAGGACGGTAAAGAGACTGACCTTGACCTTGGTCATTATGAGCGCTTTATTGACGAGAATCTTACCAGGGAGTCTAACTTCACCACTGGCCTCATTTATCAGTCTTTGATTCAGCGTGAGCGCGCTGGAGACTTCCTTGGCGGAACAGTTCAGGTAATTCCTCATGTAACTGATGCAATTAAGGCTCGTTTTGCTCGCATTGAAGAGGTTACTAATGCTGATGTAGTCATCACAGAGCTTGGCGGCACTATTGGTGATATTGAGTCTCAGCCTTTTGTTGAGGCAATTCGCCAGTTTAGAAAAGAGCGTGGCGCAAGCAACGTTGCTATTATTCACGTGAGCCTTGTTCCTTATATTGCTGCTGCTCATGAGGTCAAGACTAAGCCTACGCAGCACTCCGTAAAAGAGCTTCGTTCCCTTGGTATTCAGCCAGACTTTATCGTGTGCCGTTCTAGCCATTCTGTGGATGAATCTATTCGCGAGAAAATCGCTAATTTCTGCGACGTTGATGCAGATTGCGTTTTTGAGAACAATGATCTGCCTTCAATTTACGATGTTCCAGCACACCTGGCAGCACAGGGATTTGACAAGAAGGTACTTGAGCGCCTTGGTCTTGAAGTCCGTCCAAGTGATCTTGGCAGCTGGGAAGCATTTACTACCGCTATGCATAAGGCAAATGCGCTTGAAGACACAACAAGAATTTATGTTGTCGGCAAGTATACGCAGCTGCCTGATGCCTACCTTTCTGTTATTGAGGCACTTCACCACTCTGGTATTTTCTATGGCAGACACGTTGATATCCGCCTGGTAAATGGTGAAGAGCTGACAGAAGAAGACGTAGAGCAGGAGCTTGCTGGTGCAGATGGCATTTTGGTTCCTGGCGGCTTTGGTCTTCGCGGCGTAGAGGGCAAGATGGTTGCTATTCGCCGTGCTCGTGAGCTCAAGATTCCTTACCTTGGCGTTTGCCTTGGTATGCAGATGGCTGTTACTGAGTTTGCTCGTGACGTCTGCGGTATGGAGGGTGCTAATTCAGCAGAGTTTGGTCCAGATACTCCATATCCTGTCATCGATCTTATGCCTGATCAGGAGGATATTACTGACAAGGGCGGTACCATGCGCCTTGGTTCTTATCCTTGCAAGGTTGTTGAGGGAACTCTTGCACACGAGGCATATGGCAACAACTTGGTTTACGAGCGTCATCGTCACCGCTATGAGGTAAGCAACGTATTCCGTAATCAGCTTGTTGAGGCCGGTTTGGTAGTTTCTGGTGTTTCTCCAGATGATCGCCTTGTAGAGATGATTGAGCTCCCAGAGTCTGTTCACCCTTGGTTTGTTGCGAGCCAGGCACATCCAGAGTTCAAGAGCCGTCCAACTTATCCTGCACCTTTGTTCCGTGAGTTTGCACGTGCAGCAATCGCTCATCATGAGGGTGTTGACCGTCATGATGTAAACCAGTCTCTCTAAGCAGAATTTTTACTAGGGAAGAATACTTATGGACCTCGCTCAGGCGCGTACAGAATTTTTAGCGTACGTTGCTGTTGAGCGAGGTCTTTCTGTAAATACGCTTGATGCCTATACCAGAGATTTAGAGGGTTATTTGCTTTGGCTGAATGGCAAAAAGATTACTTTGCCCAACCAGGCGACTCGCTCCGATGTTGAAGAGTACATAGGCTCTCTTAGAGATTTAGGTATGGCTCCAGCTTCGGTTGAGCGCCACACTGCGGCACTTAGAAACTTCCACAAGTTTATGGCTGTTGAGCAAATTTGTGAGTCATCTCCAGCTGAAGATTTACCTACCGCAGCAAGAATTCAAAGGCTTCCTGATGTTATCTCTCAAGAGAAGGCGGAAGAGCTGCTTGACCAGCCATTTCCTAATTCGCCTCTAGGTATTCGAGATAGAGCCATACTTGAGCTGCTGTATGGATGCGGCCTTCGTGTGTCTGAGCTTTGCGATCTTGAGGTTCGAGGTGTCCTTCTAGAAGATGAACTCTTGCGTGTTTTTGGTAAGGGTTCCAAAGAGCGCGTAGTCCCTGTGTTGGGCTCTGCGCATCGTGCACTTAAAACATACCTTTATGAGGCTCGCTCGCTTTTGCTTAAGCATGGTCAAGTATCCGAGGTGTTTGTAAACGCCAGAGGTGGACGTATTTCTCGCCAGTCGGTACATAAACTGGTGTCAAATTACGGCAGGGTAGTGGGGATTGAAGGTTTGCATCCTCACACACTGCGCCACAGTTTTGCCACACACCTTCTAGAGGGTGGCGCTGATCTTCGCTCGGTGCAGGAGCTTTTGGGACACGTTGATATTTCAACCACGCAGCTCTATACGCACGTAGATAGGTCGCACATTAGAGACGTGTACCTTGAGGCTCACCCAAGAGCCCACGTTCACGCGGACAAATAAACGCGCTTGACGCAAGTGTTGGACAAGCGTGGGACAGGTGTGGGGCAAAGTGGTGACTGTGTAAAAGCAAGGCGGGGGTTTGTTTGAGTAACGTGTGATTTTCGCCACGAGTTCACCACAATTTCCTCAAAAATTTTCACTTCATAAAAAATTTAATAAATTGAGTCCAAGACTAAGAAAATCCGTTCTTTTGTAGTTCGGATTTTTTTAAACACTACATATTGTGGTCAAAATGTCATATCTCATAGCTACGTTAAACCCCAGCTAGACCATAAGAAAAATACTTGGTGTTGGAAAGTGTTTTCTAGTGTGTCTAAGTGTCGGAATGAGTTATATTTATTTCACGTTCAATCGACGGACTATGCCCAAGCATTGCCGCGCACACACAACACAAACACAGCCCGCGCGGCAAGGGGCGCCAACGTGAAAGGGGGAGACATGCTTACTGGTCAGTATCAGCGTTCGCTGGACTCCAAGATTCGCGTGACTCTTCCTGCACCTCAGCGCAAGCAGCTTGGCGATGTTGTCATCTTGCTCCGTCGACAGGACGCGCTTTACGGCTACTCACCTGAGGCGTATGAGGCTTGGATTGCAAGTCTGAACCTCAACCCAAGGAACCGCGACGACGTCACAGCACTTCGCATGCTGAACGCAGCAGCAACAACCGTCGACATTGACTCGGCCGGCCGCGTTGCTCTGGGAAAGATTGACGAGTCCGATCCACAGGCTAGGGAGAAGCTCCAGCTTGACCGCGACGTCACTATTGTCGGTAACGGCGACCACTTTGAGATTTGGAACACCAACAAGTGGAACAGCCTCTTCTCGGCAGATGACCGCGTTGCAACGCTCGAGGACCTCATCTTTGGCGCCTAGTGAGGCGAGAAGATCGTGAAGGTAGAAGACGGTAACTTGAAAGTCGAATATCGGCACCAACCAGTAATGCTTGCAGAAGTGCTGCGCGAGCTGGACCCCAAGCCAGGTGAAGTTGTTTGCGACTGCACCTTGGGAGGAGCGGGCCACACCGTAGAGATGGCAAAGCTGATTACTCCAGACGGTCTTTCCATTGGAATTGACCAGGACGCAATGGCTCATCAAGCAGCAGCTGCTCGCCTGAAGCAAGAAGTACCAAACGCGGAGTTTTTGCCGCTTAAGGGAAACTTTGGCGACCTCGATGAACTTCTCGTTTCTGCAGAAGTCCCCGGAGTTGACTGTTTCCTCTTTGACATTGGTGTTTCTTCTCCTCAGCTTGATATCCCAGAGCGAGGCTTTTCGTACCACGAAGATGCCCCGTTGGATATGCGAATGGACCCGGGCAAACAAACTCCAACTGCACAAGAGGTCATCAACACCTATAACGAAGCCGACCTCGCCCGAATCCTTCGAATTTACGGAGACGAGAAATTTGCCTCACGCATTGCACGACGCATTGTACAAACGCGAGAAAAGCGTCCCATTCAAACGACGCTTGAGCTTGTTGAGGTAATCAAGGCAGCAATTCCCGCAGCAGCGCGTCGTCACGGCGGACATCCCGCCAGAAAGACGTTCCAAGCACTTCGTATTGAAGTAAACCACGAGCTTGAGGTTTTGGAGCGCGGACTACGCAGTGCAATTGCCTGGGCTAATCCAGGAGGCAGGATTTGCGTTATCTCGTACCACTCGCTTGAAGATCGCATTGTCAAGCACGTGTTCTCCGAGCTCAGTCAAGGTTGTATCTGCCCGCCAGACCTTCCGGTTTGTATGTGCGGTCAAGTGCCGATAGTTGACGTGATTACGCGCAAACCTCTTGTGGCAACCCCAGAAGAGATAGAGCGCAACCCAAGGGCGAGAAGCGCCCTGATGAGGGTAGCGGTTAAACGCGACCCAGAGAAATGAAGTACCCCATAGCACTTGTTGCTTGTTGTTAAGAAGTTTTTGAAGGGATTGAAGTTTAATGGCACGTTACGGATCAGAAGCTGTAGCACGCACAACTCAGTTTGAGCATGAGTACGCTCCTGAACAGAGCACTCGCACATCTTTTGAGGTTGTCCCTGGTGGCGGCCTTGATGCTGATGCTCGCCGTGGCGTAAGCAGCCAGTTCATCCAGCGTGTCAAGCTTATTGCTGTTGCTGCAGCACTCTTTCTGACACTTGGTGTTGTCCGTATTGGCATCTCTACCGCTACGGTTTCTACTCTTCAGGCTAATAACGTCATCAGAAATGAAATGCGCGCAACAACTGCAACTAACGATTCCCTGCGCGTTTCTCGCTCCCTGCTTGCAAGCACAACACGCATTGAGCGCATTGCTACTCAGAATTATGGTATGACTCTTGAGACAAATCGTCCTGTTGTAGACGTAAGCAACAACGCTTAGGCGTAAAATATACGTTGTGAGTACGCAGAATCGACATACTCGCGCATCGCGCAGAAAAACTCCTGAGGCCTCGTACGACGAGGCCTCTCGTGTGCATTTTCGTGGTCATCGTGGTAGCAGCGGTGGCTCGGATGGTGTTGGCCCTGAAGGTAGACTCCGTCGCGTAGCAGCTGCTATGGCCATTATGGTGGCAATTGTTGTTCTTAGGCTTGCTTGGCTGCAAATCTTTACGGCAGCAGATCTTGCAAAGGGCGCCGAGAATAACCGCACCAACGATATTGTCTTGCACGCTCGTCGCGGCACCATTTACGACCGCAACGGCAATGTCTTAGCCATGAGCGTTGACTGCAAAGACATCTATGCCAATCCTTCAGAGATTAAAGATGCAAGCTCCGTAGCTCAGGTTTTTGCCTCGCTCTTAGGCGGAAGCCCTTCAGACTACCTTGGAGACCTG
>JABZHU010000217.1:0-1372 GCA_015258705.1 Atopobium sp.
TCTGCACGTTTGAGGTATTTTCAGCGTAATGTATACGTCTTTTTGACAGATTATCCGACTTAGGTGTGTTTTGAACTGACTCCTATTTCTCGTGTCCAAGAAATGGGAGGCAGTTCAGATACAGAGGCTTTTTGCAAGCAATCAAGAGAAGCATTAGGCGTGAGAGCGAATCCTCTTCCACAAGCGTAGACCATAGCTATTTGGTAATCCCGCTTCAATACGAACAGCCAAATACCATCCCGTGGCGTTGTAAACAAGCTCAAAGATATCTTGGCTGGTTACGGCAGGAATACCCTGCATTAATGCCGTAAAGATAATTCTTGCTACGTCAAACAGAACGATAATGGTAACCGCAAGAATATACGGTCTAATAAATCGGGCATCATTTGAACCCTTTAGAGCTAAAAGACCTGCAACAAGAGAAAATACTGCACCAACTGTCACCAAGAAAATGGTAAGAATACCCTGTTGCTCAAGAAATTGATTAACAGTTGCCAAGAACGGTTGACTAACAACTCTAGAAAGGTCATGCAGTCCAAGCAGAATCAGAACAAGAAAAAGCGCAATTCCACTCAGTGTGATAGAAACCAGTGCAAAAAAGTGAAGGACTCGCTGGTGACGAGAGCGCCAATACGTTGTTCCCACAACTCCCTGGTCATGCTCCTTCTTTACCTTATCCGCAAGGTTAGAGCAAATTACCACGTAAACAATGGTGTTGATCTGGATGAATGGGTCCAGGATAATCAAGTCTCCTCTACCCCAAGCCCACAAAATTCCTACCAGAATAATCAAGCCAATCAAATAGCAAAGAAATCTGTATGGTTCAACTTTTGACGAGTCTTTGGCCGCACGTAGACCAAGCATTGAAGTAATGATCTGCATTACGCCAATAAGAAGTACAAATACATAGCCCAGAAGTACGTTATTGCTAAATGTAAAATATACACCGCTAAACTCAAGCTGCTCTAAAGGAACTGCAGGTTGTAGACCCACAATTGTTGCAAAAAGAGACGCTGATGTAGTTAAAACATCTGCTACGCCTAAGATAATCAATACAATTGAAACGATACGTAAGATATGTTGTGCTGGCGTTCTTGGAACAGTAGCCTTAACTCGATCAGACGCAGGACGCTCCAGTGGTTCATCTTCATCAACTACAAGGATTTTCTCGGCATGTTCTGCTACTTCAGAAACGTTTTCTGCCAGCTCAGATGACGCCTCGGTAACCTTTTTAGAGAGCTCGCCTACTCTTGAGTTTTCAGCCAGCTTGGCAAGCTCAGCACCGATATCTTTCTTCTGTTCCGTTGGCACAACAAATCCTCACACTTGTCCAAAATGTTCAAATAAATCATAGCATTAGCTACTTTGCTGT
>JABZHU010000218.1:0-1363 GCA_015258705.1 Atopobium sp.
GTACGCATGTTGTGCTATCCACTCATTACTGGCTTCAAGCGCGAGGTCAGATAACACTTAACCTCCAAAATACGCATAATCGCTTCTCTCCGCTCGTGCGAGGGTGTCAATTCTACTTGTTTTTGACTCCAATTGCCAACTTTGCAGAAAACAAGGCACTTTTAAAGTAGTAAAGTCATTAGATAAAACCGTGAACGGTAGAAAAAGAAAGGGCGAACGGATTGCGTACAATAGGTTCGTAATCAGTCCCCAAGGAGGTTTTAGTGGAGTCGGCAATTTTGTGGATTGAAGCGCTTAAATCAGCGTTGTTTGGCGTGGTTGAGGGTATTACTGAGTGGCTACCTATCTCATCAACAGGCCATATGCTGCTACTCAATCAGTTCTTACCACTCAATGTTTCTGAAGACTTCTGGAATATGTTCCTCGTTGTTATTCAGCTTGGCGCAATTCTTGCAGTATGTGTGGGATTTTTCCACAAGCTCAATCCCTTCTCGCCAAAGAAATCTAAGGACGAGAAGCGCTCTACCTGGAAACTCTGGGCAAAAGTGGTGGTCAGCTGCGTTCCTGCAGCAGCAATTGGTCTTCCGCTCAACGACTTCATCGAAGAGCATCTTGGAAGCCCCTTTGTTATTGCCGCAACCCTTATTTTCTACGGCATCATCTTTATTGTGCTTGAGCTACATCGCGAGAAGGTCGCTGCAACGGTAAAGGTTGAAGCACCTCGTGGTAAACACATGCGCCCAGACGCCGCCGCATCCCTGAAGGCCCCCTCAGCCGACAACCTGGCCCGCGTGCAAGACATTGACAACCTTGACTGGAAGACCGCACTTGGTATTGGTGTGTTCCAGGTTCTTGCAATTGTTCCAGGTACTTCAAGATCTGGTGCAACTATTCTTGGAGGCTTAGCACTTGGTTGTTCAAGGGCTGTAGCTGCTGAGTTTACGTTCTTCCTGGCAATTCCTACTATGGCCGGCGCTTCTGCTTTGAGGCTTGTTCGCTACTTTATGAAGGGCAACACCTTCACTGCTCCCGAGGCAATTATTTTGGGCGTTGGTTGCTTAGTGGCGTTTATTGTGTCGCTTGTTATGGTCCGTGCGCTTATGGGCTATGTCCGCAAGCATGATTTCAAGCCTTTTGGCGTGTACCGCATTATTCTGGGTATTGCAGTTATCGCATACTTCCTGCTTGTTAAGTAATTCTCTGACTGAAAGCGTTACAACATATGCGTTCAAGCGCGGTGAGTTTCTCGCCGCGCTTTTTTATGTCAAAACATATGGAAAATACGTGGAAAACCTATGAAAGATATATGTAATCGCTCTGGGCTCATTTACTAAGAATTGCCTTGTCCTTTATGCTCTTAGAG
>JABZHU010000078.1:0-5890 GCA_015258705.1 Atopobium sp.
TAATTGCTCTGTCAGCAGAATTCGTAATTTAGCATCTAGGTTAATAAGTTTATTAATATCTTGAAAAGAAGTATTGTTGATGAACGAGTTCTTACCGTTCTCCGGATCTTCTTGAAAATCACGAGCATATCCAGA
The DNA here is from genome assembly GCA_015258705.1 of Atopobium sp. Taxonomy (GTDB): domain Bacteria; phylum Actinomycetota; class Coriobacteriia; order Coriobacteriales; family Atopobiaceae; genus Lancefieldella. Next base: position 136 of record JABZHU010000078.1, read on the forward strand.
GAAACGATAGTAATTTGTTCTACTTAAAAATTTCCTCAGTTCATTATCATCTGGGCAGATAAGTCCACGGTCTTGAATCAATAAACAACACATCTCATCGATGCTTTTAAAAGGTTTATTTTCCATGTAAATCCCAATGCTATGAAAAGGCCCACCGCATTTCAGGACGCATTGCGTAGCCTTGGGTGGGCGCTGATGAATTAACTATAGACCAAATAACAAGATTGTCTAGAGTAATAGGGCTGAAACTGTAAATTCTCTATAGCAATCTTTCCAAGCTATTTATGCAGGTTTGTGTATATGGTGTAGGCATCAGAGCGTTTCTCGCTAGCCAAGGTTTGATTAAGTTGCGACGTATAAACGCGCCGGTAGAACAGCTGCTGCGTAAAAGTTTTGCGGGGTTGGTACTCGCGCTGTTTGCGGGCGTGGCTTGGCGTATAGTTATAGAGTTACAAGAAGAAATATTGGCGTGATACAAGGCGTTTTAACGCCGAGAAGAGTGTTTATGCTTGCTATAAAAAATGAAACAAACGTGGTGCTTGCGGTTGATACGTCAACGGACATGCTGGCGTGTACGGTCGCGCGTCTGACCAGGCGTGATGCTGGGGCTGCGGATGCGGTCGCGGCAGACGGCGGGTTTGATGTTGAGGTACTAGCGTCAACGGATCACCTGTGCCGTCGTCAGGCAAATGTGGAGCTTGTGGGTTCGGTCCAGGAAGCGCTCAAAGCTGCTGGGCTGACCATGGCTGACATTGACGCTGTTGTCGCAGGTAGAGGTCCTGGTTCGTTTACAGGCGTTCGCATTGGCGTTGCTACCGCAAAGGGCATTGCATGCGGCTCTGGCCTGCCGCTTTATGGCGCAAGTGCGCTTGATGCCATGGCGTTTAGCGCGTGGAAAGCGGGCGTGCGCGGCACCGTTGGTGTTGTTGCAGACGCCATGCGCGGCGAGGTCTATCCGGGCATCTACCTGCTGGATGACGCAGGCGCTCATAGAACTTTTCCGGTGGAGACCGTCCTCAAGGCGGACGCTTGTGTGGAGGAGTGGTCGAGCAGGACTGATAAGGACCAGCTCACGCTTACAGGCAATGGCTTAGTGAAGTACCGTGAGCGTTTTGAGCGCGCGGGTTTCTCGACATACACCGATGAAGCAACGTGGTTCCCAACAGGAGAAGGCCTGGTACACGCGGTGTGCATGCCCGAGTATCAGCAGGCGGGCGCGGGCGATCCGGCGTTGGTGCTGCCCATTTACACGCGACTTTCGGACGCAGAGGAGTCAGAGCGCAAGCGTTTGGGTCTCAAGGAGCCGGCAACGGTGGCTTTGACCGGCGTGGATGATGCGCTGGCCGATATTCACCTGCAGCTTCGTCCGATGACGATGAACGATCTGGACCAGGTGGCGGAGCTTGAGGCGGCAACATATGCTGATGCTGCGCATTCTGCCTGGTCAAAGCAGACGTTCTATGACGAACTCTCGGGCGTTGGGCGCAGCTGGTGGCTGGCTCACGACCGCGGAACGGTTATTGGCTTTGCAGGCGGTCGCCTGGCAGGAGCTCAGTTTGAGGTGGAAGAAGTGGTGGTTGCGCCCGAGCGTCGCCGTCAAGGAATTGCATCCAAGCTGGTAGAACGCGTGGCATACGATGCTCAGATGCTGGGCGCATCCGCGATTACCCTTGAGGTGGAGGAGGATAACGCTCCAGCTCAGGGCGCCTATAGCAAGCTGGGATTTGCCGAGGTTGGTCGTCGCCCGGGATATTACGGTCCAGATTGTGCGGCGCTTTTGATGACGGCGCAGCTGCCTTTGGCGGTTGGTGTTGGCTTTGAGGCGAGAAACCCTGAACCTCACGCATCAGTGCGTCCGTGGCCTATTGTTGCAGGTAAGCGCTCTGAAGAGACGCTTGCGGCACTGCGTGAGGCAGGGGATTTGATTCTTAGCCTGGAGTCCTCCTGCGACGAAACCGCCATGTGCATCATGGATTCTCACGGTGTGGTCTGCGCAAACGTTGTCGCAACGCAAATTGACTTCCACGCTCGCTTTGGCGGCGTCGTGCCCGAGATTGCTTCTCGCAAGCATACCGAGGCTATTGTGGGTCTTTTCGAGGAGACCATGGCCCGTGCAGGCGCGCACTTTGGTTGCGACACGCTGGTGCCGTCTGACCTGGCTGCCGTTGGTGTTACCGCAGGTCCTGGTCTTGTCGGCGCACTTGTTGTAGGCGTGGCGTTTGCCAAGGGCTTCTGCGTGGCCACTGACCTGCCGCTTATTCCCGTACATCACCTGGAAGGCCACCTGCTGGCCAACCTGTTTGAGACACCCGATCTGCAGCCGCCATTTGTGGCCAGTTTGGTCTCGGGCGGCAATACTATGCTGGTACACGTGCGTGCCTGGGGAGATTACGTGGTCCTGGGCTCCACCATCGATGACGCCGTGGGCGAGGCATTTGACAAGGTTGCCAAGGCGCTTGGACTCGGCTATCCAGGTGGTCCCGTGATCAGCAAACTTGCAGCTCAGGGCAATCCTAAGGCCATCCACTTCCCGCGCGCAATGATGCACAGCGGTGACTATTCCTTCAGCCTTTCTGGCCTGAAGACAGCCGTTATTACCTACATTGAGGGCGAGAATCGCGCAGGTAGAGCAATTAATCTGCCCGATTTGGCTGCTTCGTTTGAGCAGGCTGTTATTGACGTGCAGGTTGCAAAGGCTAAAACCGCTGTTGAGGAGACGGGCGTCTCCGATTTCTGCGTGGGTGGCGGCGTAGCTGCAAACCCCGCACTTAGAGCTGCATATAAGGAAACCTTTGGTCGTATGGGCGTTCGAGTAACGGTGCCTCCGATGTCGGTTTGCGGCGATAACGCCGCAATGATTGCCGTCGGCGCGCTTCGTAGCTACCGTACGCAGGGTTTCTCGCCATTGACCTTGGACGCAAACCCCAACGCGCAACTGGGATCGTGGTCGTCGGATGCGGCGCCCGTTGTCCCAAGCGGCATGTAAGGAGGCTATTGTGCAAGACGGATTCATCAAAGTTGCAAGTATCACGCCGCGCGTCCGCGTAGCCGACGTGGCGTTTAACGTGGAGAGCTGCCTGGCGGCTATCGAAGAAGCCGCAGGTAATCGCGGTGCTAAGGTGGTCGTGCTGCCCGAGCTCTGCATCACGGGCTACACCTGCGAGGACCTGTTCTGGCAGGATGCCCTCCTGGACGCTGCCGAGCGCGGCTTGGTTTCCATTGCCGCCCGCACGGCCGACGTCGATGCGTTGCTGCTGCTAGGCCTGCCTGTTCGCGTGGCCGGCAAGCTCTACAACTGCGCTGCTGTTCTCTTTAGGGGAGAGCTGCTGGGCCTAGTGCCTAAGCGCTACGTGCCCATGTACAACGAGTTTTACGAGGGCCGACACTTTGTTTCTGGCCCCAAGACGGTCACCAGCGTGGACTTTGGCCTGCTCGGCGAGGTTCCGTTTGGTACCAACCAGCTGTTTGCGTGTGACACCATCCCTGAGCTGGTTGTGGGCGCGGAGATCTGCGAGGACCTCTGGGTACCTATGCCGCCGTCAAATGCGCACGCCGTCGCCGGCGCCACGCTGGTCTGCAACTTGTCCGCGTCGCCCGCGCTGGCCGGCAAGTCCGCGTACCGTCGTCAGCTGGTTGCGCAACAGAGCGCGCATCTGATCTGCGGCTACGTTTACGCCAGTGCTGGTGAGGGCGAGTCTACGACCGATTTGGTTTTCTCGGGCCATGATCTTGTTGTCGAGAATGGCCGTGTGCTCGCCGACTCTGGCGTGTTTGGCGAGGGTATTGCCGTATCCGAGATTGACGTGCTGTCGCTGGCGGCTGATCGCAGGCGCACGTCGACGTTTGAGGTTGCTCCGACACCGGAGGATTACAAGCACCTGACCACGTATTTCTCGCTGGAGTTTGACGGCGAGGGTGGCAACGAGCACGACGTCGCAGGTCGCAGCCACGACGGCGAGGGCGAGGGCGACGAGCTTGCTATCCGCACGCCCCTGACCAGGTACGTTGACCCACATCCGTTTGTGCCCGCGATGGATGACGCTCGCGCAACACGCTGCGAGGAGATTCTGTCGATTCAGGCTCACGGTTTGGCTTCAAGACTGGCACACACTGGCTCTGATCACGCGGTTATTGGCATTTCGGGAGGACTTGACTCTACGCTGGCCCTTCTCGTCACGGTGAGAGCGTTTGACCAGCTGGGATACGACCGTTCAGGCATTGTAGCTGTGACGATGCCGGGATTTGGCACCACGGACCGCACGTACACCAACGCTATTGAGCTGGTGCAGTCGCTTGGCGCCGACCTGCGCGAGATTTCCATTGTGGATTCCGTACTGCAGCACTTTGCCGATATCGGCCACAACCAGGATGTTCACGACGTTGTGTACGAAAACGCCCAGGCTCGCGAACGCACGCAGATTTTGATGGACGTTGCCAACCAGGTGGGCGGCATGGTCATTGGCACGGGCGACCTTTCCGAGCTGGCGCTTGGGTGGGCAACGTATAACGGTGACCAGATGTCCATGTACGGCGTAAATGCTTCGGTACCAAAGACGCTGGTCAGGTACCTTGTTGATTACTGCGCAGACGCTTATGAGGAGCAGGGCGAGGACGAAATTGCTCACGTTTTGCGCGACGTTCTGGACACACCGGTTTCTCCTGAGCTGCTGCCATCCGCGGCAGACGGTTCCATTGAGCAGAAGACGGAGGACCTGGTTGGCCCTTACGAGTTACACGATTTCTTCTTATTCCACGTGCTTCGTCACGGAAGTGGTCCACTCAAGGTTCTGCGTCTTGCCGAGCGTGCATTTGGCACGGGCACTGACCAGGAGGTTTACGACCACGAGACTATCGTGCGGTGGCTAAAGGTGTTTTATCGTAGGTTCTTCTCGCAGCAGTTTAAGCGCTCGGCGATGCCTGACGGACCAAAGGTTGGTTCGGTTTCGTTGTCTCCGCGCGGCGACCTGCGTATGCCATCCGATGCTTCGAGCTCGCTCTGGCTCTCTGAACTGGAGAGCTTGGAGGCGTAAGCGCGCGTGGTTGTAGCATGCGGCGATAGATCGTAGCGGGGCAGCGCGTAGCGCGGTAGGGAGTAGCGTGGTAGAGCGTAGCGCGGTAGGGAGTAGCGTGGTAGGGTGTAGCGCGGTAGCACGCATTTCTTAGACGTTCAGTACCCCGCTATTCATGTATATGAATAGCGGGGTACTTTTATGCAGGTTGATTTTTGCTACGAGTAGGGAAGAGATGGTTTTGGCCCAAAAATGACCCCGAAGTGGTAAAAAATGCGTTTAGTTGGAGTTTACAGAAATTGTGTGATTCTATGCATCAAATCTACCTGGTGTTTTGTTCTGGATAAAAAATCAGAAATCTGGATAGAATTTTCTACCTGCCAAAACGTGGGTGCATTTTTTCTGAATATTCCATTTCATTTCCAACTAAACGCGTTTTTTACCCAAAATGGACCCCGCCAAAGAGGTGCTCATTTTTCCTATGCAAAATCACGAATATCACTAGCAGAATATGCACGCAGCGAATATTTGCACCAAAAATTATGCTAATGGCAAGAAATCGCAGGTGGATACCACCTGGCGCTCGCACCTGCCAACACAAACCGCGTCTACCAGTAGCTCAGCAGCTTCGCGCGCCCGCACGCGCCCGCACGCAGCCCGCACGTCGCCCGCGCTCTGCCCGCACCTACCAGTCTGCGCATAACCGTTGACGGCTTATACTGCACGCCTACAGAAAATCTAAGTCG
>JABZHU010000219.1:0-1345 GCA_015258705.1 Atopobium sp.
ACAAAATCAGCGCCAGGAACAGAGGTGGTCAGCTGAATAACGGTAGCTGCAATAAGGCCAATAACCAGGCTCTGTACAGCGTTTGGCTTAAGCAGAAGAATAGCCAGGCAGAACGACGCAATAATGAACTCTGGACCAATGCCAATAGCACTAATTGCCTTACCAACGGTTAGGTTAAGAATAAAACCAGCAGCAATAAGAACGGCAACGAGAACAAGAGAAGTGACATCCAAAACGCCTGCAGACTTGGAAACAGCAACAACACGTGGTGCCTGCTCAGCAGATCCTGTCTCTGTGTCTGCGGCGTTGACCTGATTGAGATTTTCTGTAGACATACAAACTCCTTTAACGCAAAACAAAATGAACAAACAAAACTTTCAGCTACACGGGTTTCTCGCCATCCGGATTTAGCAAGAAACGTACGCACAAAAAAAGCTCTCGGTCACCCGAGAGCCTCTAAATGCGTATGCAGAAGCAACTCATCGCTGACCGGAGAAAGACAAGTTGTTCCACCACCACTGCTGAGTGCATATAGCGCGCATGATATGTCCTCCTCCCAAAAGCGTAAATTGCAATGTAAGAAGAATACCATTACTTAGCCGGATTGTGTCAAGAAATACATTAAGAAACAATTTAGAAACTGTAAACGGCAAGCGGCAAGTGCAAAATACCGCGAGAAACAAAAAGGGGTCCCGAAGGACCCCTTGAATGAACTGTGGATGTTCAAGAAAACTTATGCCTCAGCAGCAACGACGTTAACGACGTGCTTAGCACCCTTCTTGAACTCAACAACGCCATCGCAAAGTGCAAAGAGAGTGTCATCCTTGCCGCGACCAACGTTTACGCCAGGAGTGATGTGAGTACCACGCTGACGGATGATAATCTGGCCAGCCTTGATTGCCTGACCACCGTAAATCTTAACGCCAAGGCGCTGTGCTTGTGAGTCGCGACCGTTGCGGGAAGAGCCGAGACCTTTCTTGTGTGCCATAAATGCTACCTGCCTATCTCAATATCAGAAGTGACCAATTACTCTGCAGACTCGTCGGATGCCTTAGCAGCAGCCTTACGAGCGGTAGGGAGCGCGGTAACCTTCAGCTTAGTAAGGTTCTGACGGTGACCGTTGGCGCGGTGATAGCGCTTACGCTTGTGGAACTTGAAGACGAGGACCTTCTTGTCCTTGTACTGCTCAAGAACCTCACAGGTAACCTTCTTAGAAGAAAGAGTGGCAGCGTCAGCAACAACCTTCTTGCCGTCGTTAAGCATAAGAACATCAAGCTTTACCTTATCGCCAGGCTGCGCATCAAGCTTCTCGACGCTGATTACGTCGCCCTTGGCAACCTTATAC
>JABZHU010000220.1:0-1342 GCA_015258705.1 Atopobium sp.
TGTCAAATGGTCCGCTCGATTCAGCAACCACAGGACCATCTATTTTTGGAAGATGCGTCTCCCCTGCTAGCTCAACAGCGTCAGTAGCTGGTAGTTCATCAGTCTCTGAAAGAAAAATACTACGATGTTGCAAAGCCCCAACACAGCACGCAAGCTGCTTGGCGGCTGACTGAACTGACAGTGCAGTCTCATCGCAGACATCCAGGTCGGCCTCGCTGAGTAGATGAGCATATTCCACTTGATACGAGAGCTCGTGGACACCCTTTGAGACGCGCACGCAACGAGGAACGTCAACACCAACCTCTTGCAGCAAATCTACCTGTGAAAACACTTCCTCTCCGCTGCCAAAAGCGCAGATGGTTCCCTTGTCCATAACGGCAATCTTTGAGCAATACTTGGCGAGAAGACCTACTTTTTGCTCAATTACCACAACCGTAATACCTTTGGTTTTGTTGAGCTCTGAAAGTGTCTGGAAGATTAACTCAGACGACGTTGGATCTAAGGCTGCTGTTGGCTCATCAAGTACCATAACCTGTGGCTGTAGTGCCAAAAGTGCTGCAATAGCAACCTTTTGCTTCTGTCCACCAGAAAGAGAAGCAATCTCTCTAAAGCGAAGGTTGGCAATGCCAACTGTTTCTAGCGCATAGGTAATTCGATCTGGAATTTCTGCGTGAGGAACAGCAAAGTTCTCAAGACCAAAGAGAAGCTCATCCTCAACAATTGAAGCAACCATCTGCGCATTGATATCTTGGGTAATGGATCCCACAATCTTAGAGATATCAGTTAAGGCAACCGTACAGGTATCCATTCCAGAGACAAGAATCTTGCCAAAGAAATTACCTCTAAAGTGGTGAGGAATGGCACCAGAGAGCGCAAGAGCAAGCGTAGACTTACCTGCACCAGAAGGGCCAACAATACCTACAAAGTCGCCCTCCTGAACGCTCAGCGAGAGCTCATTAAGAGCGCGTGCTGAGCTATCAGGATAGCTGTATGACACAGATTGAACTTCAATAATAGACACAGTGTTCTCCAGGAAATATGTGCGTATCTAAGAACTTATCGACCCAAAACCTTCTTAAGAGGAGCCGCAAGAACCTGAACAACAATAGCATTAAAGAATGCGGTTCCCACGATGACAGGAAGCATTACGTAGAAAAGCTCAATAGTTGCACCTTTGGCTGGAATAGCAATGGCAGCAAAGATGAGACCAGAGATGAGAGTTGTTACAAAAGAGCCAATTGCAGGCATTACTGGCTTATCTGCAAGAGCGGACTTTGTGAAAGCAAACATAACAAGTGCAGCAATGCCCTCTGCAACAAAATCAGCGCCAGGATCAGAGGTG
>JABZHU010000079.1:0-5834 GCA_015258705.1 Atopobium sp.
ACCCGCATATGAACTGCCTCCCATTTCTTATGTCCAAGAAATGGGAGGCAGTTCACTTGAATAGCCGCTTTTTTGCTAACGCTTATCTACAAACTGATGCATGCTGAAGAAGCTGGTTTTACAGAAGTGCTTCTTCCCAGGCAGGCTCTTTAAATCCAAGAAGAATAGTATTGCCTTCAACAACCAATGGGCGCTTGACCAGCATACCTGTGGTGGCAAGCAAATTATAGGCATCACTATCGCTCATACCCGCATCAAGCTGCTCCTTGATGTTATTATCGCGATATACCATACCTGAAGTGTTGAAGAACTTTCTGATAGAAAGACCGCTCAGTTTGTGCCATTCAGCAAGCTCTTCTGCAGTTGGATTCTCCTCTTTAATATCACGCAGTGTATAAGAAACGCCGTGCTCATCAAGCCATTTGAGGGCTCTCTTACACGTAGTGCAGCGAGAATAACAAAGAACCAGAATGTTTTTATCTGCCATAGCTTTTCCTTTTGGATAGATTATCGATTGCATAAACGCAAACTATTTTGAGTAGAAAGCAATCCTAAAATCAATATTCCTAGGGATATGCCATAGAGCATACCAACAAATAGATCATTAACGTTTGATGCCACACTCAGGATGATTGCTAAAATCAAAAACATCATTCCAAGAGAAACATACTTATTTTTTAGTAGGTTCATTTGGTCGTCTCCTTTTCCTATAGTATCCAGATAGTTTAACTCTTCACCTTATTACTGAACATGTACATTTATGCAGGTGCCTGACCTGTTTCAAGAATTTGCTGGAGCGCAGCCTCATCAAGTACGGGAACGCCCAAGCTCTCAGCCTTTGTAAGCTTAGATCCCGCGGCTTCTCCTGCTACTACGAAACTTGTCTTCTTAGATACAGAGCCGGAAACCTTTGCTCCCATGGCTTTAAGCTGGGCGCCAGCCTCATCGCGCGTGAAGTGCTCAAGGGTTCCCGTTAAAACAAAGGTAAGTCCAGCAAGCGTCTGAGGAAGCTCGTTTTCTGGCTTCTCTTCCTCAAGTACTACACCTGCCTGACGAAGACGCTCAATAACGGCAACATTTTCTGGTATCGAGAAGAACTCGTGTACAGACTCTGCAATCTTAGGGCCAATACCTGGGATTTCAGCGATCTTCTCGACAGGGGCTGTAGCAAGCGCCTGGATAGAGCCAAACTCCTGAGCAAGGAGCTCTGCAACGTTAGCACCAACATGCCTCATGCCAATACCAAAGAGCACGCGACCAAGACCTCTTGTCTTTGATTCCTCAACCTGTACCATAACTTTCTTAGCAATAGTATGACCCACGGGGATGCTATCGCCAGAAAGGTGATCAGCGGTATCAGTATCGTACACACGGCCCGTAGGCATGCTGGCCAGCACCTCTTCAGTAAGCTTATCGTAGAAGTCGGCTACATCAGAGAGAACACCCTCTTCAACCATGCGGTTAATAAGCTCGTCGCCAAGGCCGTCGATGTCCATGGCTTTACGGCTACCCCAGTGAATCAGACGCTCAACTGCCTGAGCGGGGCAATCAATAGAGACGCAGCGGAAGGCCACCTCTCCCTCTTCTTGAATAACAGGGCTACCACAGCTTGGGCAGGTAGCTGGCATCTGGAACTCAACAGCATCTGCAGGTCGAAGACTCAAAACTGGTCCTACAACCTCTGGAATGACATCTCCTGCCTTGTGGACAATGATGGTATCGCCCTCGCGCACGTTTTTACGACGAATCTCGTCAAGGTTGTGAAGAGTTGCACGCGCAATGGTAGAACCTGCAACAGTAACGGGATCAAACTCAGCAACAGGTGTGAGTACGCCCGTACGACCCACCTGAATACGAATTTCTCGCAAAACGGTCTGCTTTTCCTCTGGCGGGAACTTAAATGCAATAGCCCAACGAGGAGCACGAGAAGTAAATCCTAGAGCTTCCTGGCTCGCAAATGAGTCAACCTTTACTACCACGCCATCAATGTCATAGTTAAGATCTCCTCGCTGCTCAAGAGCTTGCGCACAGAAATCGTGAACCTCCTGAGCGCTCAGGCAACGACGGGCATGAGGATTAACATTAAAGCCGCAGCTACGAAGCCAGTTTAAAAACTCCCACTGACTGTGAACATCAAGAGGACCTTCGTCGGCTACTGCGTAGATAAAGGTCTCAAGGTCTCGGTGTGCTGTAATCTTTGGATCCTTCTGACGTAAAGATCCAGCAGCCGCATTTCTTGGATTAGCAAAAGGCTGTTTTCCAGCAGCATCCGCATCCTCATTCAAACGTATGAAGGAGTGCTTGGGCATATAAACTTCGCCGCGGACCTCAATACTCTGGTTGAGGCCTCTATTCTCTACCTGCTCCAGACCAGCCAACGCAAGCTCTCGGGGGACGTCAGAGATAGTCAAAACGTTTGCCGTAACATTTTCTCCCGTGCTACCGTCGCCTCGTGTAGCAGCACGTACAAACTGACCGTCACGATACGTGAGTGCAACGCCTAAGCCGTCAATCTTAAGCTCGCAGGTATATGCCACAGGATTAGTGGGCGATGCGCCAAGAGCTTCATCAGTTCTGGAAAGCCATGCATCCAGCTCTTCCAGATTCATGGCATCGTCCATAGAATACATACGAGCAGCATGCTGAACAGGCTCAAACTGCTCAGAAACATAGCCGCCTACGCGCTGCGTATAGCTATCCTCAGTTACAAGCTCTGGATATGCTGCCTCAAGCTGCTGAAGCTCAATAAGCATTCGGTCAAACTCAGCGTCAGTAAGCTCTGGATTATCAAGAGCATAGTAGGCATATGCCGCATGGTTCAAGATTCTATTAAGCTCTGCCGCACGAGCGACATCTTTTGGCGAAAGTGCTGCCATTACTACTCCAAACATAAAAACGTAGGTGCAAGAAATCTTGCACCTACCAGATATTTATTTGCGTCCTCTTAAGGTTCTACCAAGAGCCTTAAGGGCTTCTCGCCTTGCGCTGCCATATGGTGCAAGAGGGTCAATAATCTTGCGCAGAGGACTTGCATCAGAAAGCGCGCGCTCGTGGAACTCCGTGACATCTGCATCATTTCTGGCGCCTGGCACCATGTCCTGAATAATGACCTCATAGAACGGAGTATTTCGCGCGTACTTCCAGAAATAGGAAGCCATGTCGCAGCTGGCGTTCTGCCAAGGCTTAATGGCGCCAGCAAAGTGAACAATCTTTGGTGAGCGGCGGGCTGCTTGATAATCATCAAAAACGCTGTTTGGTGCCATTGGATAGAGTTTCTCGGCACGGCCAAAGATATTATGCGTAACGTTCCAGTCAGCTGGTAGATAGACAACACGACCCTGGCACTCGCTGTTCAGAATATCTTGATCGTTGTAGATAAAGATCGGATTGGATGCAATACGCAACCACTCCGGAACTGTGTGATAACGGCGCAGCTCAGCGGTATTGAAGACCATAACTCCCGCCTGGAAGTAGGCGTAAGGATTCTTAAGATTAAGCACGTCAAGGCTGTACTTCATGCGGTCTCCGCCGCAAATGTTGAGATTTGCCAGATAGTCAATATCAAGCGTTGCCGCAATAAGATTGTTGCCCATTCTTACGTCATACAGTTCTGCAACATTACCGTTAACCACAAGGTCAGAGTCAAGATAAACAACCTTATCGTAACCAGAAAGAATGTCTTGAGCCAAGAAACGGAAGTATGTCTCCACACTAATATGCGCGTTATTAGTGTCTAGCTTGTAGTCTTTGACCATGCGCCACACGTTATAGAACGTAATACGAGCATTCTTATAACGCGAGAAGTACTTCTTAACCATCTCCTGCTTTGAGCCGCCAATATTGGTATTAAGGACAACCACGTCGTAGAAGCGGTTAGGGTCGGCGTTTTCAAGCATTGAACCCATAGCGCAGGTAAGAATTGGAACGTAGTTGTTATCTGCTGCAAAGACAACAGGAACAACGTTCTGGCTTGCAATCTCAGGCTTCTCTTCAAAGAGAGGAATGAACTTCTGACGAGGCTCTGGATTGGTAAAGTGAATGCACTGAAGCTCTTTTACCTTCCAGTTTTTGCCCTCTGTACGCAGCATATGCATACGCCAGATATTAAAGAGACGCTCAGTCAGATGACCTGGAGTTCTTAGGGCCTCTTTGCTGTACGTAGACATATCAGTACGAGCAGTCCACTCGTCAACAAGTGGGAACACCCATGCAGCATAGCGGTCAAAGAGCTCTTTACGCATGATGTACATGTTACAGAAGCACTGCTGATGGCCGTTGAGAAAAGCGTTTACATCCTCTGTATACTCTGGGTGACGCTCAACAATAAGCGCAGCCATAGTATCCATATCCTTTGGATGAAGCAATGGAGCAGCATGGTACTGCTCAAGAGGTGTGTTAGCGCTTCCAGGGAATTTGCGAATATCCTTTACCCCCGTGGTAATAAGGTCATAGCCTTCAATGCACTGAGCAATGGTCTGATCATCAAGACCATATTTCTTAATGGCATCTTCATCAATGAAGTCATCCATAACCTCACCAAACGGATTTTCTGGATAAACCGTGTCGGTAAAGTTGAAGTAGCGACGATAATGGCCAAAGCCAACATAGCGAGCATTGGCGATGTTCTTCCATGCCCAATACTGTGTAGTCATCTCACAGTACATTGGGTTTTTCTCGGTAATGCTATCGCCCTCATCGTCATGGAGCATATACGTAAAGCGATTACTCTTCTGACCTGGTCCTACCTGAATAGGCTGAAGGTAGTTGCTTGCGGGAACATCAACATCTTTATGAGAAGTAATCAGAATGCGAATAGGCTGCTGCTCAAACATCTTTACCATGTGCTTTCTCTCTAGATACTCCATGTGCTCATCGGCAATCTGTTTCATGCGAACTGCCCTATCAAACGACAGTCCCTCATCCTGATTCATCAGATCCGCATACTTTTTTGCATACTTTCTAAAGCGATATGCATCGCTGTCTTCTGGAAGCTCAGTACCAGTGGCAATGGCCTCGTATGCCTCATCTCTTACAAAGCGATAGAGCTCTCGAGCAGCTACCGATGGTCCAAAAAGAATGGCAAACGGCTCAAGGGCTGCTTCTTGATCTTCAGGAGCAAGACGGAATCTCCACTCAGCACTCAGAAGCTCCAACAGTCTATGCTTCATTCCCTTAAAGGAGTTGAGATGCGCAATGTTATCTGATTTACCAATATAGAGTTCTACCTGGTCAATGTTGTCCAAGAACTGATAGCAGAACTCTCCAAATTTATCTAAAGAAATACGAGAAGCGCCAGTTACACCAATACCATAGTGGTACAAAAAACCTCTGCAAGACTCAAAGCCATCAGCGGTCTGAGCCTTATCTGCCAGGATAAATACCTCATAGGCATCTTCTGCTCTTACCAGGCGCTCCGAAGTCATCTCTGCAAAGGCAGAGCGGAAAAGTTCTCCGCGATACAGGCGTTGCGTAGCTCGCCAATCAAGCTTCTGTCCATAGCCTTCATCATAAATAATGCGAAGGATATCGTCACCCTGAGTAAAGTCTGATTGTTGGTTAATGTAGCTCTCAAAAGACTTTGCATCAGTTGGGTCAACGCCATTTTCTGGAATAACAGTAATGCCAAGGTGGAGAATATCAACAGGGTTCTGATCAATACGAGCAACTACCTGCTCAAGAAAATCAGCAGTAACCTCATCATCACCGTCTAGGCAAAAGACCCACTCGCCTTTTGTATGAGCTGCAGCAGTTTTACGTGCCAGATGGAGACCTTGATTGGTTGGATGAGTGACAACCTTAAACCTAGAGTCATCCCCTACTGCTTCTACGATTTT
>JABZHU010000080.1:0-5831 GCA_015258705.1 Atopobium sp.
CTAAGAATAGCTTGACCTGTGGCTGAAGTGGACTTGCAAGATCAAGCCCTGTTACAAAGCCAATAATCAAACCTGCAACAACATTTGCAGCAAACGTACCAACTGGCAGGTTAGGAATCCACTGTTTAAAAAGGACTCCCAACTGCCAGCGACCTAAACTACCCAGAGCTCCACCAAGAGCCACAGCTAACGCTTCAAACATAAAACGCCCCTACTCCAGCTCGCGCGATCCCGTATACAGCTGATAATACTCTCCATGCTTTGCAATAAGCTCATCGTGAGTACCACGCTCAATAATACGACCGTGCTCCAGAACCATAATGGCGTCCGAATTACGAACTGTAGACAATCTGTGAGCAATTACAAAAACAGTACGGCCTGCCATTAGGGCATCCATGCCCTTCTCGATAAGTGCCTCAGTACGCGTATCAATACTGGAAGTTGCCTCGTCCAAGATAAGCACGGGAGGATCGGCAATAGCAGCACGCGCAATTGCCAGAAGCTGCCTCTGACCTTGGGAAAGGTTAGCACCATCTGAGGTAAGTACGGTGTTGTAGCCACGTGGCATACGACGGATAAACTTATCTGCGTTTGCGATTTTTGCTGCAGCAATAACCTCGTCATCAGTGGCGTCTAACTTACCAAAGCGAATATTGTCTGCAATGGTACCTGTGAACAGATGCGTGTCCTGCAAAACAATACCCAGGGAGGACCTTAGTGCAGATTTCTTGATGTCGTTGATTGGAATGCCGTCGTAGGTGATGGTTCCGCTACGAACGTCATAGAAACGGTTGATGAGGTTGGTAATGGTTGTTTTACCAGCGCCGGTTGAGCCGACAAACGCAATCTTCTGGCCAGGTTTTGCAAACAGGGTGAGGTTTGCAAGGACCGTCTGATTATCGTCGTATCCAAAGGTCACGTCATCAAAGCGAACGTCTCCAGCAAGAGGGGTTTTCTCGCCAGACGGTGTGACCCAAGCCCAGGATTCTTCTCCTAACTCATAACCACTAACGCGGACCAGGTCAACCTTGCCCTCATCAACCTCGGGAGTCATTTCCATAACCGCAAAGATGCGCTCGGCACCAGCAAGAGCGGTAAGCAGGAAGTTGGAGAGCTGTGTGAACTGGTTAAACGGCATGGCTGCCTGGCGAACAAAGACCAGGTAGGAAGCAAGACTTGCAACGTCTGCGTGTCCGTTTACCGCAAGCAGAGCGCCAACCACGGTGACCACGGCGTAATTGATATACGTCAATGAAACCGTGATAGGGACCATAGTTGCTGCATACGCCTGAGCGTTTGTTCCAGAGTGTCTGAGCTCTTCATTGACCTTTTGGAAGTCAGCAAAGTTGGCATCCTCGTGATTAAATACTTTAACCACCTTGAGGCCAGAGATGGTTTCTTCAGCAAAGCCGTTAAGAACACCAAGACTCTTCTGCTGCACCGAATAATGCTTAGCCGAGCGCTTACTTGCGTAACGTGCATATATCACAATTAATACGTCAAAGAGGATAGTGATGAGTGTCAACTGCCAGTTAAGAACAATCAGCAGCACGAGTGTGCCAACCATCTGAATAAACGCCAAGACAAGATTAGCAAAACTGTTGTTAAGCGCTTCTGAGATGGTATCCACGTCGTTGGTAAAGAAACTCATGATATCGCCGCGGGTACGACGGTCAAAGAACCTCAGCGGCAGCGATTCGATGTGCTCAAAAAGGTCTCGTCTAATATCAAAAACAATCCTCTGAGCAGCGCGAACCATAATTTGCGTGTAACCAACACTGGTAAGAGCGCCAATTGCATACACAACCGCTGTGAACACAACAAGGTTGGTGAATGCACTTACGTCTCCCCTGCCCACTGCGGCAACAACAGGCTTAATCATATAGGTGCCCAGAAGCGCCGCTAAACCGCTGATAGAAACAAGAAGTGCCACCAACATAAGGCGTTTCTTAGCATGACCTAAGTACGAGACAAACACTCTAATGGTATGTCCGATGTTTTGAGGACGTGCTCCTCCTGCGCGATTAGCCATGTGACACCTCCTTACCAGCAGCGTCAATGTCTGACTGACTACCGCCAGTCTGAGACTCATACAGCTCTCTATAGATAGGACTCTTGGCGAGAAGTTCTGTGTGGGTGCCAGTCATATGAACCCTACCGTTATCAAGAACGACAATCTGATCTGAGTCCATAACTGAGTTCACACGCTGGGCAATGATGATTTTTGTCATGTCAGCAAGTTCGGCAAGTCCTGCACGAATCTTTGCGTCAGTTGCGGTATCAACCGCGCTGGTTGAGTCATCAAAAATGATAATTTTTGGCTTCTTCAAAAGCGTACGCGCAATACAAAGACGCTGCTTCTGGCCACCGGAGACATTAACGCCACCCTGACCAAGGTCTCCGTCCAAGCCACCAATCCTGTCAAGAAACTCATCAACGCATGCGATAGAACACGCGTGAAGCAGCTCTTCATCAGTTGCATTAGGATCTCCCCAGAGCAGGTTGTCGCGGACAGTGCCGCTGAACAGCACATTTTTCTGAAGAACAACAGACACTGCGTCACGAAGTGAAACAAGATTGTAGGAGCGGACGTCATTCTCGCCAACAAACACGGCACCTTCAGTTGCATCGTACAAGCGAGCAATCAGCTGGATAAGGGTAGTTTTTCCGGAGCCGGTGCCGCCGAGAATACCAACGGTGGAGCCTGGCGCAAACGAAAGATTGATGTCTTCGAGGACGTCCTCTTCAGCGCTCTGACTATACTTGAAGGATACGTTTTCAAAGCGTACTGCACCATTCTTAACGTCAGTCAAACCGTGCTCTGGAGACTCAATAGCAGGCTCCTCGGAAAGAATCTCTCCGATTCGACGCACACTGGTAATGGCACGAGCAGTAAGCAAGAACACGCCAGAAATCATCATAAGAGAGTTCATGATAAGCAGTACGTAGCTCATAAATCCCGTAAGCTCACCAACACCCAGTCTGCCAGCCATAATCATCTGGCCACCAAACCAAAGAATAGCCACGTTAGTGACATACATTGAGGCCTGGAAAATAGGCAGGTTTAAAACGGAAGTGCCAAAGGTCTTTGTAGCAGTCTGTGCATACTGCGTATTAACTTTTTCAAAGCGCTCGGAGACATATCCTTCACGGACATATGCCTTGATTGCGCGCACCGCAGCAAAGTCTTCCTGCAGAGCCTCATTAAGCTTATCCATTGCGCTTTGCATAACGCGGTACAGAGGACCAACGCGCTTCACAATAAAGAAGAGTGCAATAGCCAAAAAAGGTAGCACGGCAAAATACACAACCGCCAGCTCTGGGCTCATAATAAACGCCATAACCAAGCCCATGACCAGCATAATTGGCCCACGCATAAATGGACGCGTACCCATTGCAAAGGCGTTCTGAATAATGGTTACATCAGAGGTCAAACGCGTCACCAAAGAGGATGAATCGTATTCATCAAGATTTGCAAAAGCAAACTCTTCCATACGGCGATATTCATCTTGTCTCAATTGAGCGCCTAGTCCCATAGCCGCTTTTGCTGAGTAGCGCGCATAGCCAATACCAGCAAACATAGCGAGAAGAGCAAAGACAACCATAACGGTACCGTTTACAAAAACAGTCTGAAGGTTGCCTTGCAAAATACCCTGGTCAACAATTTGGGCCATGAGTACAGGAATCACTAATTCGAGTAGGGACTCTGCAAACACGCAGAGTCCCGACATAACAAAGTCCTTTTTATACGCGCCAAAGTGGTCCAAGATGACCTTTAACTCAGCACGAGCAGATGGAGCCTTCTCTTCTACAGAAGCATCATTCATCATTAAAACACCACGTACCTTACTGTCTTGCTTTGCTTGGTTTGCTTATGCCTCTTTTGGAAGCGTCTGAAGCGAAACCTCCTTGAGCTGCTCATTAGAAACAGGCGAAGGAGCGCTCGACATCAAATCAGAGCCAGAAGTAGTCTTTGGGAATGCCATGACATCACGGATGGAATCGGCACCTGCAAGCAACATACATACGCGGTCAAGACCAAGTGCAAAGCCGCCCATTGGAGGTGCGCCAAACGTCAGAGCCTCCATCAAGAAGCCAAACTGAGCCTTTGCACGCTCTTCAGTAAAGCCGAGTTTCTCCAGAATCTTAAGCTGCAGTTCAGCGTTGTGAATACGCATTCCGCCGCCGCCAGCCTCAAAGCCATCCATGACAAAGTCGTACGTATACGAGCCCATAGCCAGAGGGTCAGTGTCCAGAAGGTCAAGCTCATCCTCACGAGGAAGCGTAAAGGGCTGATGCTCAGAGGCATAAGACTGAGTCTCCTCATCCCAGTGGAACAGTGGGAAGTTAACAACCCAGAGGAAATCATGACCTTCTCGCGGTACATCCAAGACCTTTGCCATATGCAGGCGCATACCACCAAGAATCTCATCTGTCTCCAGGCGGCCTCCCACAGCAAAGAGAATCAAGTCCCCTGCCTCAGCAGACATCTCTGCACGCAGTGCCTCGAGCTCTTCTGGCGAGAAGAACTTGGTAATAGGACCTCCCACGGAACCGTCCTCTTTGAAGGCGACCCAAGCAAGTCCCTTGGCACCAAAGCCGGCAGCTACCTCGGCAAGTTTATCTACCTGAGAGCGTGGCCAGGTACCTGCACTCTTAACGTTGATTGCCTTAACGTACTGGCCTTCTGTTGTAGCAGCAGAGCTAAAGAGCTTAAAGCTGGACTGCTTGAAGACCTCAGAGACATCGTGGAGCTCCATACCAATGCGGGTATCAGGCTTATCGGAGCCGTAGGTATCCATTGCGTCCCAGTACTGAATCTTGCGCAGTGGAGCTGGGAACTCGATGCCCATCTTTGCAAATGCATCACCCAGAATATCCTCAAGCTCGGCCATGACATCTTCCTCGCGGACAAATGCCATCTCCATATCAACCTGCGTAAACTCAGGCTGACGATCTGCGCGAAGATCCTCATCGCGGAAGCACTTAGTAATCTGGTAGTAGCGCTCAACGCCACCAATCATCAGCAGCTGCTTCAACAGCTGTGGAGACTGTGGCAGTGCATAGAAGTTTCCACCCTGCATTCTGGATGGAACCAGGAAGTCACGAGCTCCCTCAGGAGTAGATTTGAACAGCGCTGGAGTCTCTACCTCGGTAAAGTCACGCTTATGGAATGCTTCACGAAGCGCAAACGCAAAATCAGAACGCATACGAAGATTCTGTGCCATCTGTGGACGGCGCAGGTCAACGTAGCGATATCTCAGGCGAAGGTCCTCGTTAACATCAATGTGGTTCTCAATCTGGAATGGTGGAACTGCACTAGTGTTAAGAACCTCAATCTTTGAAGCAAGTACCTCTACCTCGCCGGTAGCAAGAGCCTCGTTAGTCTGACCTTCAGAGCGATGCTGAACCGTACCAGAAATCAAAACAGGCCACTCAGGACGAATAGTCTCTGCAGTTACAAATGTTTCTGCATCGACATCTGGGTCAAATAGAATCTGTGTCAAACCCTCGCGATCACGAAGGTCAACAAAGATTAGGCCTCCAAAATCACGACGACGCCAAACCCAACCAGTGAGCGTAACGGTCTTGCCAATATGCTCTGCGCGAAGCTCTCCACAGGTATGCGAATGCATACTGTGCAAATCAACAGCTGCGTGAGCGGAATAATTCTGGGGGTTTTCTGAGGAACAATCCATTTTTATCCTTTCGTCTTTGCTTCCCTGTGCCAAATCGGAAAGCACCTTCAAGACGGCAAAAACGCGTAGACGGCGCGTTCTTGCTCATAGATAAACCATTGTACTCTCAATTCAATTAGAGCACTTTAATCA
>JABZHU010000081.1:0-5826 GCA_015258705.1 Atopobium sp.
GTACGAGGGATTTTTTGTTTACGTTTTTTGGATTATCTTAAGGTAAGATAAAAATCCATAGATGCGTAAACTTAGTCTAACTTTTTGTAGAGTTTACGAAATTGGCTGAAAATGTTGAAAATATCCTTGTAAGTTTTCCTAGGTTAACTTATTATGTTTTTAAGCAATTTAGTTGCTTGCTTTTTTCAGGTTCCCGTAGCTCGAGGAAAGACCCTCTCCCTTTCTTGCGAGCGTAGAACACGAGCCGCTGACTCTGGGTGTCAGCGGCTCGCCCCTTTTTTAGGATGTATTTACTTGCTTTTAGTGCAAGTCTCTGTCTTCTTCATGTTCAGAAAGATCGCTTGTATCGCGGTCCAAAAGAACCGAGACGTTCATATCAGGGTAGGCTGCCTCTACTTCATGAATAATATCGTGGACAATTTGCT
The DNA here is from genome assembly GCA_015258705.1 of Atopobium sp. Taxonomy (GTDB): domain Bacteria; phylum Actinomycetota; class Coriobacteriia; order Coriobacteriales; family Atopobiaceae; genus Lancefieldella. The sequence continues at coordinate 426 of JABZHU010000081.1, forward strand.
TACCGTCATAGCCAAACTCAATGACTGCATCAAAGGCCATAAATTGATTTTCAATGTCAGCAATAAAACCATGAACTTGAAGAACACCTTCATGTGCTAAAGCTATCTTGGTGACTTCGGTACGCATCTTTACAATGCGATTATCGGTGGTGTTTCTCGCATAAATACCAATAGCTGAAATGATTATTTTGCCTGATGTCTGCTTGTAAATCTCTGTACTCAGACGCCTAGTCATCGTATCAATCTCAAGAGCTGAAGTGGTATCAAGAACCTCAGTGTGGAATGAGCCAACAAATTTATCTGGGCCATAGCTGTGGATAATAAGGTCGTAGACGCCTTCTGCGTCTGGATCCTCTTTCACGATGTTGTAAATAAGTGTTGAAAGCGCAGCGTCAGGACGCATACCAATAATTTCTTTGATAGATCCCTGTAACAGTTCAATTGAAGCTTTAATGATAAACACAGAGATAATAACGCCCACATATGCCTCAAGACTGATTTTTGTAAAGATAAAGATAAGCGCAGCTAATAAAACAGAAGTGGAGAGTGTAGCGTCAAAAAGTGCATCTGAACCCGATGCAATAAGGGTGTCGGAGTTTACGCGATTACCTACAGAGCGGACGTAGTGACCCAAAATAATCTTTACGAGCACAGCTACTGCAATGATGACTAAAGATAGGGGACTATAGTCTGGCGTAGCAGGATCCATGATGTCTTGGATAGATTTAATAAGTGAAGAAATACCTGCATACATAATGATTGCAGCAATTACTGTTGTAGTGATGTATTCGATGCGTCCGTGTCCAAAGGGGTGCTCGCGATCAGCTTTTTTGTTAGAGAGTTTTGTTCCCACAATGGTAATGATTGATGAAATTGCATCGGAAAGATTGTTCACTGCATCAAGAGTAACAGCAATTGAGTTAGATAAAATGCCCACAGCTGCTTTGAATGCCGCAAGTGCAACATTGGCTGCAATGCCAATGGCGCTAGTGCGTACAATGGCGGTTTCACGTTCAGAAGAGGTTATAGTTACCTGTGATTGGGTCATAGTAAATCTAGCTTTCTGTAACGTTAGAGAGAACCTTTAAAAGCAATCGTTTAAGCTCAGCGCTTTCTTCGGGCGAGAGATTAACGCATGAGCCGATCTGATGTGGGACCACTTGAATTTCTCGCCTAAGGTCTTTGCCTTTTTGGGTAAGAGAGACAATCAGCTGACGTCCGTCTTTGTTTGTTTTTTGACGCAGTACAAGGCTCTTCTCCTCAAGTTTTTTAAGAAGTGGAGTCAAAGTACCTGAATCAAGAAATAAGAGCTCACCTAAGGTTTTGACATCCAAGGATTCATGTTCCCAAAGCGCCATCATGGCAATGTATTGTGTATACGTTAAATTAAAGGGTTTAAGCAGCGGCGTATACCTTCGCACCACTTCTTTTGAGGCACTGTAGAGCGGGAAGCAGAGCTGGTTTTTGAGGAGAAGCTCGGGGATATCGGGGGAGTTGTCGAGTGTAGAAGAGCCGCCAGCAAAAGTACTGGCGGCTGCGACGGACTGCATTTCTTTTTGAGAAGAACTCATGAGTAAATCGGTCCTCTCGCCTTATGCAAGTAGGTTTTTAATTGCAGACTCAACTTCTGCCATATCGGTGGTTGGCTCAAAGCGTGCAACAACGTTTCCCTGGCGGTCTACAAGGAATTTAGTGAAGTTCCACATGATATAGGCCTTGTCACCAAACTTCTTGTTATTTGCCTTTGCAAATTTATCTAACGCAAGGGCCTTGATGCCCTTACCAAAGCCTTGGAAGGGGAAAGCTGTTGCAAGGCGCTCAAAGAGAGGATTTGCGGTCACTCCGTTGACGTCGCCCTTCTTGAACTGTGGGAAATTGGTACCAAACTTCATAGTACAGAACTGGTGAATCTCCTCATCGGACTCTGGGGCTTGGTCTGCAAACTGATTGCAAGGGAAGTCTAAAATCTCAAAGCCTTGATCTTTGTATGCCGTATAAATGCGCTCAAGATCCTCATACTGTGGGGTAAAGCCGCAACCAGTTGCAGTGTTGACAATCAGAAGAACCTTTCCATCAAAAGAGGAGAGGGAAGTTAGGGAGCCGTCACGCTCTTCTACGGAGAGGTCATAGATATTGGTGTTGGCCATGATGTTCCTTTCAACGAGCCACGGATTGTCCGAAGCATTGGATGACTTATTTTCTTTGGGTAGTGTACCCCAGTAGCTGTAACCTAACACAAATAAATTGTACACAATTTAAATTTCACAATAACGACATAGAGAGAATGTTATTTTTTCATTTAATTGATAGCCCATATGAGCAAATATCAATAATTTAAGTAACGCCTTAGAGCGGCATCTTCACAAAATTTATATGTACACCATGGCTAACCATAGGAAATATTTTTGCAGGTAAAGAATTACTTGTATACAATTGTTTCATTAGGATAACTAATTAGTAATGATTTTCACTTGTTTTTTTCGTAAAAAAATTTTATCTTCAATAGGTCATTAACCGATTAATTTGCAAAAAGCAGATGGGGGATTTACATGAAACTGAACAATTGGTGTCTCGCAGCCGGTGGCGCTGCACTTGCTGGCGTTGTTGCTGGTCTTGCTTCTAACGGCACTCTTCACAAGGCAGCTGTTAAGGCAACTGCATGTGGTCTTCGCGTAACTGACCGCGTTTCCGCAGAGACTCAGAATGTTGTTGACGAGGCTAACGACGTTGTCGCAGAGGCTCGCCGTGAGTCCAAGATTGACGCTGCAGTTCGCGCTCGCCTTGCTGAGCTCGAGGAGGGTATCCGCGCTGAGGTTACCAAGCAGGTCGACGCAGAGGGCGCACAGGCATAATTCATGCGCTTTACAATTACTAATGAAATCTCAGGTCGCATTCGTGCAAAATGCGACCTGGGTCATATTGATGAGGCTGAAGCCCGTGGTATTTCTTATGAGCTGATGCGTGTTGACGGAGTTCGTCACGCTGAAGTTCACATGGCAAACGGTTCTCTCTTGCTAAGGTTTGACCCTCTCAAGAGAGATCAGGTACTTGCGGCTGTTGGCGCTTTTGATGTCTTGAACTTGCCACGAGAAGAAGAGGCAGGTCTTGAGGACTTCTGTAGCTCAATTGAGATGGCTCTTGAGAACAATCGCTTCCAGATGGAGGTTGTGACCACATTCGCACGCCGCTGGATTATACGTTTTTTGCCACTGCCTGCAGTTGCTAACTACGCTTACGTTATTCTCCGCGCCATTCCATTTGTCGTGGAAGGCGTTAAGCGCCTGTTTAAGAAAGAGCTTACCGTTGAGGTTTTGGACGCAACTGCTATCACCACTTCAATTCTAAGAAATGAGTGGGCAGATGCATCTACGGTCATGTTCTTGCTTGAGCTGTCTGCAGCTATGGAGAACCACGTGGCAAGCCGAGCACGTCTTGCACTTCGTGATGGCCTAATCACTCGTTCTGAGAACGTCTGGGCTCGTATTGACGGCAAGGACGTTATGATTGCCCTTTCTGAGGTTGAGAAGGGTATGATTCTGCACCAGCGCGCTGGTGGCGTTCTTCCTGTTGACGGCAAAGTTGTTGAAGGCATTGGCCAGATGAACGAGGCTGCCATGACAGGTGAGTCCCGCCTTGTAACCAAAGAGCCTGGCTCAACCGTTTACGCAGGCACCGCTCTTGAAGACGGTGACCTTATGGTAAGCGTCACTGCTCCTCCAGGAATGTCTCGTATCGACAACATTGTTGATATGGTTGAGCAGTCTGCTGAGCTTAAGGCTGGCGCACAGTCTAAGGCAGAGCGCCTTTCTGATGCACTGGTTCCTTACAGCTTCCTTGCCTTCTTTGGTATTTGGGGCATCACTAGAAACATCACTAAGGCTATGACCGTTCTTATGGTTGACTATTCCTGCGCCATTAAGCTTTCCACTCCTGTTGCAGTGGGTAGCGCAATGGATGAGGCGGCCAAGTTTGGCATGACGGTTAAGGGCGGAAAATACCTCGAGAAGATCGCTGCGGCTGATCTTATCGTCTTTGATAAGACCGGTACGCTAACAAAGGCAGTTCCACACGTTGAGTGTATTGTCAGCTTCTGCGATCGCACCGAGGACCAGCTCCTGCGCCTTGCAGCATGTATTGAGGAGCACTTCCCACACAGCATGGCTCGCGCAATTGTGAACGAGGCAAAGGTACGTGGCCTTAAGCACAAAGATGAGTTCCACGCAGAGGTCAAATATGTTGTTGCTCACGGTATTCGTACCAAGGTTAACGACAAAGAGGTCTGCATTGGTTCAGCTCACTTCATTTTTGATGACGAGAAGACCCCAATGCCTGAGGGAATTCAGGACGACCTTGCACAGATTGCTCCAACCTCGTCCATTATCTTTATGTCCGAGGATTCAAAACTTATTGCAGCAATTTGTATTACCGATCCTGTAAGGGAAGACGCAGCAGCAACTATTACGCAGCTCCGTGCTCTTGGTGTTAAGCGTATGGTTATGCTGACCGGCGACTCAGAAAACGTTGCAGCAAGTGTTGCTAAGAAGCTTGGTCTTGATGACTACGTCGCACAGATTCTCCCAGAGGATAAGTGTGAGTATGTTAAGAAGTTCCAGCAGGAGGGCTACACCGTTGCAATGGTAGGCGATGGTATTAACGATTCACCTGCACTAGCCGTATCTGATGTTTCACTGGCTCTGTCTGATGCAACTGATATTGCTCGCGCAGTTGCGGATATTTCGATTAAGAATGATTCGCTTGAATCGCTGGTAATCATGCGTCTTTTAGGCCAGCAGGTAATGAAGAGGATTCACGCCGACTATCGTACGATTGTTGCGCTGAACAGCTCTTTCATTGCTGCAGGCGTTGCAGGTCTTATTACCGTAAGTGCTGCTGCATATATGCACAATCTTCTGACACTTATGGTAACGCTTGCAAACACAAGGTCACTGCTTACCACTGCAGCTCATAACCCTAATGTTCCTTCTGAGGTAAAGATGCTTTTAACTGAAGGACAAGCTGCCTAGAGCGCACTTGTGCGTCAACAAAGCGCTTCTTTAGATCGCGTTAGAGCTCCCGTTTCTTATTTGTAAGAGGCGGGAGCTTTTTTCTGTCTTGAATTGTCAAAAAGTGAAAATATTTTGAGTTTTCTCTTGCATTTAGTTAGCTATGGCTTACACTTTAAATAGTTAGAAGAGGTTAACTTGTTAAGGTTTTTATATAACAGGAGCTAGTTCTAACAAAATTGCTTTATCAGCCCGGAACCTTTCCCCCTCCAAGGGTCCGGAATCCAGGCGCCGTCGGCTCCCTTTTAGTCGACGGCGCATTTTTAAGAAGGGAGCAAGTACGGTATGGATTGTCTTACTTCTTTTGAGAATTCATCGCTCCTAGACGTTCCTTCTCC
>JABZHU010000082.1:0-5824 GCA_015258705.1 Atopobium sp.
TGCTTGAGCTGTGGCTGCAATTGCGTCGGCAGCATCCTGTGATTCGCAAAGCGCAAAAGAGCTGCTACCTGAGCCGGAAACCTGAGCGCCAAGAACTCCAAGCTGCACCTTTAGCCACTCCTCTACCTCAGCCACCTGTGGTTTTAGCGATTTTGCTGCTGGCGCAAGATTATTGAAGAGGAGGCTTGCTACCTGCTGGATGAGCTGCTCGCCTGCAGTGGCTTGATCACTGGCAGCACCAGAATTGCCAGCGTCACGTAAAAGTGCGGACAAATTCTCGTAAGACTCCGGTGCAATTGGTGACGCATCAAACTGGTCGTATGCCTCTTTGGTAACAACACCTGTTTCTGCTGGTAAAACAATAGCAAGAGGAGCGTCAACGGTGGACGCATAGGTTTCTACCAGCGTATCTCCGGCGCCAAGCATAAGCGATGGCTGTGGGTCTAAGAAGAACGCAACGTCTGCGCCCACAGCCTTGGCTACCTCAACTACCAGTGAGTCTAGCGGATCAACACCCCAGCGCTGAGCCAACAGATAGAGCGTCGCGGCGGCGTCGGCGGACGATCCACCCAGACCGGCCTTCTCGGGAATGTGAACCTGTACGTCAATGGAAACATCTGGGGAAATGCCCAGCTTATTGGCGAGAAGAACCGCGGTCTTCCAGGTTGTTGTGCGCTCGGGCAACACGCAGAGCTGCGGCTCATGCGTAACCGTAAGCTCCGGCGCGTCATCGACAACAACTGTGTCGTACAGCGCAACGGGAACCATGAGTGAATCTACTTTATGGTATCCTCGCTGGTCTTTCTGAGTGTGAATGCCCAGGTGGAGGTTGACCTTGCAAGGAATCTGAATGATTTGGCGTCCAAAATTGGACAACGAGGCAGCCATGAGAGTAAGCCTAGCCAGAGAAGATTACGCTTCTGGACTATTCTTCAAACTCGAAGTCAAACAAACGCTCACCGGTCTCAAAATCAAAAAGCTCAACAGTGCCGGTCAGAACGTCAACGTACTGGTAGGACTGACGGGCAGTGCGACCGCGGCGCTCGCCAACCTCAACGATGAAAAGAGATGGATGGGCCATAACCAGGGTACCTGTGCGCTCAACAATACGAGAACGGCCCATGTTGGCCTTGACCTTGAGTTTTTGGCCCTGAAGTGAGCTGAGCTTCTCGTGAATCTCGTCTACACGATTAACTGGTGGAATCTCGTTTTCCATCAATCCTCCAAGTCAATCAGTACGTTTGCGATGCGACACGTTGATGTGTCGGAGATATGTACCGGTCGACAAACAATAGTCAGAATTTCCGAAACTCCACTATACGTTGTAAAAAATGAAATCTCAAGGTTTTACGACAAATGTCACGGGAACAACATCAGTCGATCGGTCAGGTTTGCGTCAAGATCGCGAGAAGATCGTGTCAGGTTCGCGTCAGATTTGCGTCAGGTTGGCATCGGACTTGCAACGACAGCGCGTCAGAACCCCAACAAATTTATGACAAATAGGGGTCCTCTGATAAAATTAGTAACTAACTTCAAAACACAAGGAGGCCCAATGACTGAGACTCTGGGATATGCCATCAGTAAGACCTGGTATATCGTGCTTATTTTTGTTGCTCTTGCTATCGGAATCGCATTCCTTTCCAAAAAGAAATCATCTAAAGCTCTTGTTGCCTTGTCCGTACTTTGCCTGGTATTTGGCGTAGGGTCATTCGCGTTTGGTGGATTGACTGTCTCAGAAGCACAATCCAAGGGTGCCTCATCGGACCAGCTAAACTCCATGAACCTCATCGAGCTTGTTCAGGCTAATCAGGCCGCACCAGCTCAAACGACTGTCAACGACATCAACGAGCTCTATAACAAGATGGTTTATGTCTATCAGTACGGCTCGCCTATTGCGCAGTCGCTCGCGAGCGACAATCCCTTTGTTCATCATGATCTACCTTGGGTAGCAGCGACTCTTCCTGAACTGAAGAAGCTGCTCGACAAAAACGAAGTAGTCTATGTGTCAACAAACAGTCAGATTTTCAAACAGTTGCACATTAACCTTGGTGAAAACGCCGTCGAGCCTTTTATATTCTTTGTTACTTCGGTCAATCCAGCCGGTAGAGTTTTCCCACTTTCAACTGGTGATATGTCTCGTACTGGCAAAAAAGATGGCGATAAAATCACGTTTGGTAACAATCTTGAGTTTACGCTTCGCACGGTTCATACCAATAACGGCGACTATGTGCTTGGCCTTAACTACCAGGTCCTTTTTGCTCTCAGTCGTTACTTCAAGGACTATTAATATTTTTCGGAGCTCCAATAAATGCGCACTTGCGGAGCGCCACTAAACGTGCACATACAACGCTTACACATCATAAGCTGCAAGAAAAAACTCCCATTCACATGAATGGGAGTTTTGTTTTTTTCTCGGCAGATGCTTTTCGAGGCTTTTTGGAGACTTTAAGAAGCTTTGGGCCAACCAGACCTTACTCAACTGGGCAAAGCGAGAGAGCGGCCTCGTCAGCAATAACGGTGCAGTTAGTATGAAGCTGCAGGATAGAGGCTGGGCACTGAGGCGAAACGTTGCCGAAGCACATGTCGTAAACAGCCTTAGCCTTGTCCTCGCCGCTAGCCACAATCAGAATGCTGCGCGCGAACATGATGGTCTGCGTGCCCATGGTGTAAGCCTGACGAGGGACGTCCTCCATGCGCTCAAACAGGCGGCTGTTTGCCTGAATGGTGCTCTCAGTGAGGTCAACGCAGTGCGTACCCTTGGAGAAATGGTCATCAGGCTCATTGAAGCCAATATGACCGTTGTGACCAATACCAAGAAGCTGCAGGTCAGGATAGCCAGCCTTAGCAACAAGCCTATCGTACTCGGCGCAAGCTGCCTCGACATCAGGATTAGAGCCGTCGGGCACATGGGTATTCTCAAGATCAATATTTACCAGGTCAAAGAGGTTTTTGCGCATGAAATAGTGATAGCTCTGAGGATCATCGTGAGAAAGACCGCGGTACTCGTCAAGGTTATACGTAGAAACCTGCGAAAAGTCCAGGTCTCCCCTCTTGCACCAATCAGCGAGCTGAGCATAGGTGCCAATTGGCGTTGAACCAGTTGCCAGGCCAAGAACGCAATTTGGCTTCAGAATGATTTGTGCAGAAATAACATTTGCAGCTTTTCTGCTCATGTCCTCGTAATCGCGGGTACGAACAATCCTCATGTCTACCTCCAAGACAGAAGTCACAGTTACATTTAGTTTAACATTTGAAGCAAGCAAAAAAGTAACCGGTCGGCGAGAAGAACAAATATCTCGCTGACCGGTTTTGACCTGTTATATGGCGTGTTTCTGACATGACCCTGACGCGAATCTGACGCGAAACCTACGTCGTGCCTATCCCAGAATCTGCTTGGAGAGATCCTGCAGAGCGTGGAAACGGTGAGAGATAGCGTTCTTCTCGTCTGGCTCAAGCTCTGCCATGGTTTTGCCTGGAGCATCCTCTGGCCAGAAGAGTGGGTCGTAGCCAAAGCCGTTGTGACCCTTTGGCTCGTGGCCAATAACGCCCTCGCAGTCGCCCTCTCCTACCAGCACAGATCCGTCTCTATAAACCAAAGCAACGGTGGAGTGGAAGCGAGCAGTGCGGTCCTCATCGGCAACGTCGGCAAGCTCAGCCAAGAGCTTCTGATTGTTTGCAGCATCATTGCCATGCTCGCCAGCATAACGAGCGGAATAGATTCCAGGAGCTCCGTCCAGAGCATCAACGCAAATGCCGGAGTCGTCTGCAATAGCCGCTACGCAATCTACCTCGTCAAGCGCAGCCATTGCCTTGATCAGAGCGTTGTCACGGAACGTCTGGCCGTTCTCCTCTGGATCAGGGAAATCGCCCAGCTGACCAAGCGCCACAAAGCTTATACCAGGCATTACCTTAGAGAGAATAGCCTCAATCTCAACAAGTTTGTGAGCGTTGCCTGTTGCAACTACCACGGTTGTATTTGGATCAAAGGTCACAGCGTTAGAACCCTGATTTTCACTGTTTTGACTCATGGTTACTCCCTAAATCCAGTCACTTGATTCTGCAGGTCAACAAGGTGAGCGATGCCAGCTTGACCAAGGTCGAGCAGCTGGTTGAGTTGCTCTCGATCAAACGGACCACCCTCGCCTGTTCCTTGTACTTCAATTATCTGTCCAGTTTCTGTTCCGACAAGGTTCATATCAATGTCCGCATGAGAATCCTCGGGATAGTCAAGGTCCAGCAGCGGCTTGCCATTCACATATCCCATAGAAATCGCAGCTACCTGTCCTGTAAGAGGAAGTCTAGGTAAGAGGTCCTTCTCGACAAGTGAATAGAGTGCGTCGTGGAGCGCCACCCAAGCACCCGTGATGCTGGCAGTTCTAGTGCCGCCGTCTGCCTGAAGGACGTCGCAGTCCAGCGTGATGGTGTACTCGCCCAGGCGGTTGAGGTCAACAACGGAGCGTAGCGAACGGCCAATCAGGCGCTCAATCTCCATAGAGCGACCCTTGCGATTAGCGCGCTCTCGCTTGGTGCGACGGTTGGTCGACGCAGGTAGCATGGCGTATTCAGCCGTTACCCAACCCGCGCGAGAACTACGTCGCCATGCGGGAACGCCTTCCTCGACGGTAGCGGTGCACATCACGCGCGTGTCGCCAAACGTGACCAGGCACGATCCGTCAGCGTTCTTCATAACGTTGCGCTCAAGGGTGACGGGACGCATCTGGTCCCACGCGCGATTATACGAACGTAAAACTTGCAAAGAAGCATTAGATTGCAGCGTAGAGTCAGATTTCATAGCGTTCCTTTTCACATCTGCATAGAAAAGCAGTTAATTCTTTTTAAAACGACTCTAGTATACCTGTCTGTACACCGCCCTCTGAAACACTTTATTGTTGCTCTTGTTGGTATTACTTTGTTGCTATTTATTGCTATTTGTTGCCACTGCCTTTAACGTAATGACTAAATATGCATTGATAATGCGTTCTTTTTAGCTCCGATATACGTAATAAAGAAATACACTACAAAACCAAAAAGTGTAAGTAATGCAACAGGCCAAATGCTTGGCTCGATGGCAGTTTGGAACATTTCTACGCTCATAAAACGAATAACATTAAGTCCAAAAATTGCATGAATCACGGTAAAAATACCCGGGAACAAAAAATTACACAGTACGCCAGTAAGCAAACTTTTTGAAAGTATTTCTCGAGAAGCCCCTAATTCATACAGCTTGTAATACCTCTCTTTATTGTCTGCAGCAAGCGAAAGCTGTTGAACTGCCAAAATGACGGAAGAAAATACAAGTAACACAACCGCATAAAAAGAACAGGTGAATACAATAACGCCAAAAGGTCCAGAAACATCCGAAGCACTCATATCCTGTGAAGAAATTACCTCAAAAATTTGAGTGCGAAGAACAACAGCAAAGACAAACATGCACATACCTACAGAAGATAGGGCTGCTGAACACGTCATGGCTTTGGAAGCGTTGCGTGCCACACCTTCAGCTTGACGCACAGAAAATGCGTTTAACCCTCGATACCATATACCTGGAATTTTCTTAAGAACGCGTGGAAGTAACACAAGTGTTGAACGGAACACAAAAAATGATCCAAAAATGGCACAGGCACCAAAAGGAATCATGAAACCAATAAAGGCAAACGGAACCTGAGCGCACACAACATAAACAATTGCCAGCAACAAAACACCTATACATGCATCAAAGATTGCTCGTAAAATTGAAAGTGGTTTTGATGAATCATTTTCTTTTTTTGCAGACATCATCTGCAATAACGTAGGCTTCTTTAAAATGCGCTTACTACCCCAGGAG